>NZ_JAQTPQ010000046.1 GCF_028712645.1 Flavobacterium sp.
CTGAGACAACCTGAAATACTTCCTCTTACTTGGTAATATCCAGGTTCAGTTGGTGTATATTCACTATTTGTAGCTCCCGTAATTTCGGTATCATTTTTATACCATTGAAAAGAATCATAAGAAGTAAGAGTATTAATTTTTAAAACTACATTAGGAATGCAAGATGAACTTGTTAATAAAAGTTTATCAGTTACGATTTCAGGTTTAAGGTCAAAACCAGAGTAATAACCACCGTATGTTGCAGCTCCATTTGTTCCAAAGTAGGAAACATAAACTTGTTTTTCGGACTTTACAGAAATATTTCCCGATAAATTATCGATTGTATATCTAACGAAATTTGGATTTCCAGCAATTGGAACAGCTGTTGCAGTTGTAGGATTTCCATTTATTGTTACTGAGGCTCCAGTCTCGGTTACAATATTCAAACCGCCAGAAAAAGTGGTGTTTCCTATTGATTCAATCTGGGGAATATTATCTACTGAGTTGGGTGTGGCACAATTTAGCGGCGGAACAAAAAATAAATTTTGATTGGCAGAAGGATTAGAACCACTAGAACCTCCAATACTTTGATAGACAAAAACATTTTCAGAAGAGGTAACATATAAATTGCCATCCGTAAATTGACTTCCATCAATATCAGCATATTCACCTTTATTTATAGTTGCAAAAAGAGTTGTGCCGTTAATAAAAACTTGAGTGTTATCTACATTAGCGATTAATAAAATGCGCTCTAATTCGTCGGTTCCAATTCCTTTTACAAAAATGTATTCTTTTCCGGTTTTTTCAAATGAAACTATTTGGTCAAAACCCACATCTCTCCCAGTTGGATTTCCTTGTACATTAACAATTGTACTATTGCTGCCGCAAAAAGAACCAGAATTGACGACTACAGGTTTATCAGATTCTATGAGTGCTCCAATCATCTTGGAACTGTTTGAAGGACTATTTTGATCAATGTTTTCAAGGGCTAAAACATAGCTTTCGTTCTTATTTAAAGTAATTGTAATTGGACCCGTAAAATTTGTACCATCCGAAAATGTTGTGCCAATTGGAATATTTGAAAGAGTGATTTTTGTTCCATTCTCAGTAGATAGGATGGAAGCAAAATTTAATAAAGTGCTGTCAGACAAAGGATTTAACATTGCTCCCAGTCTAAATTCTTTACCAAGCGCACTATTTCCTTTAGAAACAAGTCCTCCAGCGTGATTATATGATCCGTTTTGATTTTTACTTGAATTAACTCTCACACTCACATAAATTAAATCTTCGGCTTCTATAATATATCCTTTATTATTGATTTTTCCGATACTTGTTTTTGGAGTAAATAATTGGGTATTGTCGCCTTGACCTATAGAATGAATGTAGGGCATATTTTTATTGACTACTCCAGTAATAATTCCGCCACCATTTTCAATGATTTTAAAGTTAACATTTATAATATTGGGAGTTGAAATATAGATGTATTGATCTTCTACAAAATTAGTTTGTCCTGTTAAAGGCGGAATATAATGTGTTTTGCTGAACTGGGCGAAACAACTAATAGAGGTGAAAATACAGAAAAGAAGTAATGCTTTTTTCATTTTATAAAAATAATAAATATATGCTACCTTTTAAGTGAAAAATGGCCTTTTATTATTTTTCCATCACCTAAGTTTAAATTAAACCAATAATCGTCTGCTGGTAATTCTTGTCCAATATATGTACCATTCCAGCTAGGATTAATTGCGCTAAATTCTTTCAATAATTTTCCATAACGGTCATAGATAGTTATGGTTGCATTTGGAAATTTATCAAAGTTTTTAATTTCCCAAACATCGTTATACCCATCGCCATTTGGTGTAAAAAATCGAGGATAATCTAGAACATAAATCGTATACGGAATTGATAATCCGCAACCATTTTTGTCTCGTGCATAAGCAAAATAATTTCCTGACGCAATTCCCGTAAATAACGGATTGTCTTGAAAATAGAAACCATCGAGAGAAAATTCGTAGTTACCAATTCCAGTTCCAGTATATTGTATCAAAACTGAATTACCATTTCCTGCAAAATCATTTACAGTTGCTCCAGTTATAGTTGCTATTCCAGACTCTTCAACAACGAATTTTTTTGTTTTCGTACATCCATTCACATCCGTTACAAGAACGGAATAATTGCCAGAAGTTGTAGCCATAATCGAGTTTGAGGTATCTCCTGTATTCCATAAATAACTCGAAAAATTTGAGCTGACACTCAAAGTAGTAGAACTACCAGTGCATATAATTGCCGTTTCATCCTGAAAATTAGGCGGATCAAAAGTGTTTACAACAAGTGTTATCGGAACAATTCCATAACAATCGGGACCATTCACTATTCGTGCATAAATGGTTTGTTGGTTTGCTAGAGTGTTGTCAAAAATATTTGGCAATGGATTTTTTTGAGAAACAGCATCTGTTGGAATTAGGTAATATTCGATAATTAATCCAGAAGGTAATCCTGTCAAAACTTGTGGAGTAACTTGCGCATTCAAATCAAAATGATACAAGCCATCTTGGACGTCATCTCCGTCGCAAGTAGGAACAGGATTTTGAGGTGCGATGGCGTTGTTTGCAATGACAAGATCAACTTGAGCATAATTGGCGCAGCCAAAAGAATTGGAAACTCTTGCGAAAAGTGGTGGGTTTGCCAGTGTATTTTGATAAGTTGCAAAATTTGCAATTGGATTTATTTGACTTTTTGCTTCTGGCAAAGATTCATAGTAAACTACAGGACTTAAACTAGGATCATTATTTTTGATGATAGTATCTAATTTGGTCAAATCAAAAATTGTTTTTCCGTCTCCGTTATCGTCACATTGTATTAATGTTGCATTTGATAAAACAATTTCGGGAGTATATTCTAATTTTATTTCTCCTGTTGCCATACACGTTGCTGGTGTAAAAATAACTTCCACTTTATAAATACCAGTATCAGTGGCAACGAGAGTTGAGCCAGTTTCCGACGGGATTTCTATTCCATCTTTGAACCATTTATATGAATAAGTTGCTGGTAAATTCGTGTCAATAATGTAACTTTCTCCATAGCAAATTGGATTGTTTGTAGCTAATAATCGATCTTGTCCTAAATTTATTTTCGGAGAAAAACTTCCAGCTTGAAGAAAAACAGCGGAGTCAAAATATCTAGTTTGGTCGTCAGCAATTACTAATTTTATATGATATGTTGTTCCAGCAACAACATTTGTTTGTGCATTCATAACAACGGTTTGTCCTCCATAATTTATAGGACTTGAGGCAACATTAAATCCGTTAAAATAACTCTCATTCACTGCTGGACATCCACTTTGACTTCCGCTAGAAGGAATTATTGGGTGAATGTTTACTGATGAAACAGGAATTGTAGAACTGGGGAGCACCGCTAAATTTTGATAGTTTGCAGCACTTCCTTTTTCTTTTATAAGAAATGCAAATCCGTCTGAAAAGTTACAAGGATAATTACCTTGGTATTCATTAGATGCAAAAATATAATCGAAGCTAATGAAATTCGTCAAAGGCGTAAAATCAAACTCTAAAGAGGTAGCGTTTATTGAATGTATGCCAATTGCTTGATCTAAGTCAGCATCACCTAACCAGAAAGTACTTCCGCCACCATTGTCCCCTTTGATAAAAGGACCTATTGAATTTTCAATACTCCAAGTATTTAAAATTACTCCTTCTGAAAAGGGAAAAGAACTCGTTCCAGAATTGAAATAACCATAACTGTTCTTTCCTGAAGTAAATGTATCTCCATTTACTGAAGAATTTAAAACTGTTACACAAGAACTGTTAACCAATACATTTTCGACAAGTTCTTGAGCAGTTTTAGTATCGTCTATAGTGATATTTTGTGCAAATACAATAGTTGTAAAGCAACAGAGGAATGCGAAAAATAAAATCTTTTTTAGAAATCTCATAGCTTCGCAAATATACTACAAATCTCTATTCTTTAATAATTTATAGGATAGTAACATAAATATAGATATCCAAACCAAAACAATTACTATTGACGAAAAAGAGACGCTATAATCTTTAATATTGTCTAATCCAATTTGTGTTCCAATGTTTTTGACCACAGATAATCTAGAAAATGGTTCCACAATTAAATTTGAAATCGATTCCATTGGAAAAAATTGTTCAATGTTTGCTGCTGTATTGCCCTCGGGAAATAATCTAAAGTTTAAAATTCCTTTCATAATACTTTCGGCAATATACCAAACCAAAAGAAATCCGATTGCAAATGCAGAGCGTTTTACTAAGATTCCAAGAAATAAACAGAAGGAAAAAAAGCCAACTAATTTGACAAAGAAAGCCAAGAGATATTCTAGATCTGAAAAAACGATGCCGAATTCTGTATAGGAAGAAAAGCTATATCCTAGAACCAAACTCATTATAAAAACAAAAACAGTGGAGCAAAAAGCAAATAAAACGACTGTCAAAAATTTTGACAATACCAATTCTTTTTTGCTCATTCCGTCGATTAGGTTTTGCTTCAAAGTGCCATAGCTGTATTCATTTGCCATCATCGAAACGATGACAATTGCCAAGAAGAATTTTAGCCAAGCTGCAATATAAGTGTTGAAATGCCAAATAAAAGGAAAATTGAAAATACCCATTTCGGCAAGATGAAATTTAAAAATCCCAATATCAAATTTTATCGAAGCTATTAAAGCTATAAAAGAAAGTAAAATAAAATAGGTCAAAGTCAACACCCGACTGGCTTTGTTTAACCAAATTTTCTGTATTTCTATGGAGAGTAATCGTTTCATTTTTGATTTTTAAAAAATTGCTATTGATTGTTTGTTAATTCTAGAAATTGCTCTTCCAAACTATTTTTTCGCTTCACTAAATGGCTTAAAACAATGTTGTTTTCAAATAGAAATCGGTTCAAATCCGAAGATTCAACAGTGTTTTTTAAATAAACCAAAACTTTGCCATCCATAATTTTGACACTTCCAACAGAAGGGTGTGTTTTTAAAACCATAATCAAGTTTTCGATATCGTCAGCCTGCAATTCGAAGAAACCTTCATTTGCTGACATTCCATCAACTAAACCCGAATATAAAATTTCTCCTTTTCTTAAAATTATAACGTGAGAACACACTTTTTCGACTTCGTCAAGCAAATGGGAGGCAAGTAAAATAGTGGTTCCTTTGGCAGCAATTTGTTTGATAATATCTCTAATCTGGTGAATACCTTGAGGATCTAATCCGTTTGTAGGTTCGTCTAGAATTAATATTTCGGGGTCATTTAATAGGGCAGAAGCAATAGCCAATCGCTGTTTCATTCCCAATGAAAAAGTGCTGAATTTGCTATTTTTGCGTTCATTCAAACCAACCAATTCTAGTTTCTCGTCTATTTTAGAATAGTTGATATTCTTGATTTTGCATACTAGTTTCAGGTTTTCTTCTGCTGTCATATAAGGGTAGAAGTTGGGTCTTTCAATAATAGCTCCCACTTTTTTTAATGCATCGTGCGTTTGCATTCTTCCATCAAACCAGCTGTATTGTCCCGAAGTTTTATTTACAACATTCAAAACAATTCCTAAAGTTGTCGATTTTCCGCTTCCATTTGGGCCAAGAATTCCATAGACATTGCCTTTTTTTATTTCGAAAGAGACATTTTTTAAGGCTTGAATGTTGCCATAACGCTTGTGGAGATTATCAATTGTAAGTATCGTTTCCAATTTTATTTTGGTTTTTAATTTATAATAGGACGTTCAAGTATTGATTTTGTTACTTTAGAAATATATTTTAATGTAAATTTGTAATAAATGTAATCAAAATGAACGAAGAACCATTAATGGTTTTTAAAAAACCAACTTATCCTGTAAATAATTCACTAATGGATTATTTAGAGCGATATGATCGTATATCAAAAGTTCCGATAATCTATGATGATTTGTTACGATTTACGGGTTCTATAAATGTGTTTGACAAAAATGATCAGGATACATTATGGGCCAGAGTTTACTATAATGAATATGAAAGAGAAGAAATTGATTTGGCACTAAAAAAAATCTATTCACTTTTGCTTTCAGATGGTAACTTGAGCATAATTAAATTTTTGAATGTGGATTCAATTGATTACTGCACATTTGGAAATTCAAAGCCTTTTAGGATAAAAGTTAGAAATATTCTTAACGATAATTACACTCATTTTTATGTTAAAAAAGCGGATGCTTCAAGGGTTTATGGACTAGAATTAGAACATATTTTATCGCCAGATAAAATCAATTTTTTAGTATATAAAGATACTTTAATAGAAGAACATATTATTGGAATTCCGGGTGATGTCTTTATGAATACATTATTAAAGGAATGTACTGAAACCGAAAAATCCCAAATTGCAAAAGAATTTGTGAAGTTTAATGAGCGCTGTATGATTCGATTGCTTGGTGATATGCGGGCTTATAATTATGTAATTGTGCCAAGTCACGATTTTGATCAAGTAGTTTTTAAAATCCGACCAATCGATTTTGATCAGCAATGTTATGAAGGAAATATTAAGGTGTATATGCCTCAGTTTTTTAAGGAAAATTATCCAATGGTAAAATTAGTCAAAGATAAACTTCAAATCAGTTCAATCGATCAATATAAAGATGAAGAAAGAGCTGTATTAGCCAAAAGAATTTATTCAGCTGAGAATCGTGTTAAGAAATTATTGACTATTATGGGTAATGATACAATTGCTCCAGAAGAAAATGTGCAAAAGTTAAAATTAGGACTTTTCAATTATACGCGTGACTTGAACTTTAAAAGGGCAAAATCTATGGGAAATGTCCTGAATGCAACTTTCGATTTTATCACAAGAAACTATAAAAACATCAATGTTTTTAGCACTAATTTTGAGTAATATTCAAACCAAAAATGAGATTTTGTATTGCATTGTTATAGTTTAGCTAATCGAGCATCTCTTTTTTGTATAATAGTTTGTCTTAACGATAGTAGGCTTTTAATTAATAGTATTGTTAGCATCTTTTTGGGGCTTAAGGATGAATTACAGGGTTGCGAAATGTCTTTTTTTGTACAGACTTATTAATGACTCATTAATATCTTTGAGTTCTGGAGTGAGAAATGTTTTGTGACCATTAAGATCATTAGTCATTTCTATACCACAAGTGGAACATTTATATTCCTTGAAGTGGTTTGTCACATTTCTTGTGGTTACAATTTTATGTCCAAGCATTGAACACAAAATTTTTGGGAAGGAAATTTTATTCCTGATTTTTGTGTGGTTCATAATATGTTATTTAGATTTGGTCTATAAATATACAATAAAAATCAGTCAAAATACAATTTACAACGATTAAATACGTTAAATATATTTATTTGCATTAAAAAACTTATAAAATATATTTTTAACAAAGTGTGAAATAAAAAAAACAGAAAACCCCAATTATTTTTTGATTAATTGGGGCTTCTGTTTTTGTACGAAATACCTGATTCTAATAACTGCTAATTGCTTTTTTCTAATACTTTGTTTGGATTGTATCCAAAAAGATAGTGTTCTTTGATGATTTCAGAAACACCTATAGGTAACATAGACTCCCAACCCGGTTTGTTGCTACTTATCATTTTCAAAACTTCTCGTGAAAAAACTTCCAAGTTTTCAGGGTTATAGTTCTTAATATCAACAACTTTTCCATTGAATTTAAAAAACTTATATAGTTCCTTCATTCTAGGATGCACTTTCAAATTTTCAGAATTCATAATTTCTCCGTTTTCGTCTATCATTGGATACAGATAAACTTTCATATCACGGTAAAATAATTTTCCAAAAGCTTCCAGAATTCCACCACTTAAATGACGATAGTATTTCTCGTCAAAAATGTCAACTAAATTGTTTACACCCATTGCTAATCCCATTCTAGCCTTGGTATATTTAGAAAAATACTCGACCACCTTATAATATTCCTGGAAATTTGAAATCATTACAGTTTGCCCTAAAGAACAAAGTAGTTCGGCTCTATCCATAAAATCTCTTTCGTCAATTTCACCATCAGAACGTAAGTTGGATAAGGTAATCTCAAAGATAACTAAGGTATTGTTAGCGTCCACTTTATGCTCTTCCAGAAACATTTTCAGGGACTCTTCATACATATCCATATTCACTTTTGTTACTGGACGAAAACTTCCTCTTAAAGCGAGAATGTTTTTTTTGTATAAAATGGCAGCAGGAAGTATATTTTTGCCTTCAGGATCAAATATTACGGCATCGGTCATTCCATTTTTTACTAATTGCAAACTCATTAAACGATTATCCATATCAGCAAAACGAGGTCCTGCAAAATTGATAGTATCTATCTCTAGTTGGTCTTTATCTAAATGGTCATATAAATATCTTAAGAATCTTTTTGGATCATTGTATTTATAGTAAGCACCATAAATTAAATTTACTCCAAGAATTCCAAGGGTTTCTTGTTGTAATCGAACATCTGTTTCTTTAAATCGAATGTGTAAGATAATCTCGTTATAATCTTCGTCAGGTTCAATTTGATAACGAATTCCAACCCATCCGTGACCTTTGAATTGTTTGGCAAAGTCAATGGTAGCTACAGTATTAGCATAAGTAAAGAAAATTTTATTGGGATGTTTCTGTCTGCTTAATCTTTTTTCAATTAATCCTTCCTCGTGAGCAAGCATTTTTCTAAGACGACTTTCTGTCACGTAACGACCATCCTCTTCAATTCCATAAATAGAGTCGCTAAAGTCTTTATCATAAGCGGATGTTGCTTTTGCAATTGTTCCTGAAGAACCACCAGCTCTAAAAAAATGTCTTACAGTTTCTTGTCCGGCACCAATTTCGGCAAAAGTACCATAAATATTTTCGTTCAAATTGATCCGAAGTGCTTTGTCTTTTATTGAAGGAATTTGTTCGATGACTTTGTCACCTTTCAACTTTATTTCTGTATCCATATTATTTAAGATAGGGCTTATTAATTGCAAAGTTAATTAAATAGGTTTCTAATGAAAGATAATTAATCCTATTTTTGTAAAATAATTAATAAAAATTGGGCTAGATGAATGTGTATTTTTTAGGGACTGGCACTTCGCAAGGCATTCCAGTAATTGGCAGCAATCATTCAGTGTGTCAAAGTGCTGATTTTAAAGACAAAAGACTTAGGGTTTCAGTTTGGATTTCTTGGGAAAATCATTCATACGTAATCGATTGTGGGCCTGATTTTAGACAACAAATGTTAGCCTCAAATTGCCAAAAAGTGGATGGAATTTTATACACTCACGAGCACTCAGATCATACTGCTGGTTTGGATGATATTAGGCCTTTTAATTTCAAACAAGGCGAAATGCCAATTTATGCACATCAAAGAGTAATAGAAAATCTTAAAAAACGATTTGACTATATTTTTGAAATTGAAAATAAATATCCTGGAGCGCCATCTGTTCATACTATTGAAGTGATTAATAATCATCCTTTTCCTATTGGTGATAAAATGGCAATTCCCATCAATGTGATGCACGGAAAACTTCAAGTTTTTGGATACAGGATTGATAATTTCGCTTATTTGACCGATGTGAAAACTGTCGAAAAAGTAGAAATTGACAAATTGAAAAACCTGAAAGTTTTGGTTGTAAATGCCCTGCGAGAAGAACCTCACGCTACCCATTTTAATTTGCAAGAAGCTTTGGATTTCATCGCTATTATAAAACCTCAGAAAGCATATATTACACACATTAGTCATATTCTAGGCTTCCATGAAGAAATACAACAAAAACTTCCGAAGAACGTTTATCTTGCTTATGACAATTTAGAAATTACAATTTAATCTTACCCAAAAATGAAAAAATCACTACTACTTTATCTATTTATTCTTGTGCTACTGATGAATATTTTTACCTATATGTATCTCAGTCAAGAATTAACTTTTGAACAAAGTCGTTATGCGAATGCAGAAAAAAAATGGAAAAGTAATTTAGATTTAGCCAATACTAAACTAGTGGATGCTAATTATTTCTCTTTGGAAAATAACGAAAATGCCCAAAATTATTTCAATCCTGATAATGCAACAAAAACGATTCAAATCGAAAAATTGATTCCCTTTGTAACCGAAAAATTAATGGATTTGAATGCTAATCCTAAAGGAAATCCATACATTGGTCAAGATCAAATTGGAGCCAATAAATTTATTATCAACAAAGTGAGAATCTTGAATCATCGCTGGATTATAGCTGACTTTAGCGACGGGGAATACTGGGGTGAAGTTTTAATAAAGTATTTTGTCAATGATGACGAAACGGTTTCTTTCGAGACGATTCAGTCCTTGATTTACCAGAAATAAACTAATTTTGAAGTAACCAATTCTTGGAATCATAAAAATTTTGAGGAGAGACTCCGTGACCAATTGGGTATTCTTTATAAGTTATGTTGATGCCTAAATTTTCCAAAAATGGTTTTGCTTTTCGTCCCCAATCAATAGGAATTACTTGGTCAACTGTTCCGTGTGAAGCAAATATTTTGAGATTATTAAACGAATTTTTTAGATAATTTTCTTCTAGGATTTCTGTATTAATATAACCACTCATCGCCACGACTCTTTGCACTTTTTCTGGATGCGAAAGGGCCACAGCATAACTCAAAATCGTTCCTTGACTAAATCCAATTAGTGTTACATTTTTAGCGTCAATTGGATAATTAGCCTCCAGTTCATCAATAAAATTAGCAATCACATCCCTCGAAATTCTTGCTTGTTCATTGTCAGAGAATTTGTTTTGGTCGGCATCAAAGTTGATTGCATACCAAGCATAACTTCCGTATTGCAAATTGTAGGGAGCACGAGCCGAAACGATATAATAATTGTCAGGAAGTTCGCTTGCAAAAGAAAATAAATCTTCTTCATTGCTGCCGTAACCGTGTAGCAATAATAAAAGAGGGTTTTTGTCTAATTTTATTTTGGGTTCTCTAACAAGATATTCGAGTGATAATTTCATTTTTTATGAGATATTTGAAAACCATTTTTGGAAATAATTCCCCAATAAAGGGATTGGTTTTGTTTCGCCATTGATGGCACTAAAAATTCCGTAAGTCCACAAAACGGAGAGAAAAACCCACATTGAAATGGAAATCATTGGACTGTCAAAATTACTAATTATCAGTCCTAAAGATATAAATGTGATAGATAGACCGAGAGCTTGACGAATGTGAAAAGAAGCAAATGGATTCTTGTTTTCAGAATTCATAGACATTGCAATGAAAACTCCAATAATTAAAATATAGCTTGTAATGGCGGCAGTTTTTCCTTTTTCGATTGTATTATTCATTGTGTGTGTTTTAGACCTAACAGGTTTTTAAAACCTGTTAGGTCTGTTTTTTATCCTAAAACTAATTTCGATTGATTGAAAATCCCATATACTTTTCCTTTCAATTCAACTCCCAGAAAAGCTGAATTTTTCGATTTTGACAAGATATTTTCTTTGATAAAAACACTTTTTCCTTCAGGATTGAAAAAGGTAACAGTAGCTTTTTGACCTTCAGCTATATTTTGTGTTTCAATTCCGAATGTTGATTTACCAGAAGTCAATTTTTCGATTACTTTTTCTAAAGGCAAAATAGTTAACAATGTGCCAAAAGCACTTTCTAAACCAATGGTTCCTTCTTTAGCTAAATCAAATTCCATTTTTTTATGTTCTATATCAATCGGATTATGGTCAGACGTAATCATATCGATTGTATTATCAAGAATTCCTGCTATCATTGCTTTTCTATCCGTTTCAGTTCGGAGTGGTGGAGAAACTTTATATCTGGTGTCGAAACCTTCTATTGTTGAATCGGTTAAAACCAAATGATGCACAGCAACACTGCAAGTTACATTCAAACCTTTAGCTTTAGCTTCCTTGATTAGTTGCACTGATTTTGCAGTAGAAATTGTCGGAATATGTAATTTTCCTCCTGTATATTCGAGCAGAAATAAGTTTCTGGCGATTTGCAATTCTTCTGCCAGATTTGGAATTCCTTTTAATCCTAGTTTTGTTGAGACTACACTTTCATTAGCAACTCCACTTCCTCTAATGTTCGAATCTTGGGCGAAAGCAATAATCAATCCGTCAAAATCCTGCACATATTGCAAAGCAATTTTCAATAAATTAGCATTGTCTAAACTCTTGTTATAATCTCCAAAAGCAACTGCTCCCGCATTTTTCATATCGAATAATTCGGTCATATCCTTGCCTTCACTATTTTTTGTCAAAGCACCAATTGGGAAAAGTTGCGTTGCAAAACCGTTGGCTTTGCTTTTTACAAAATTGATTTGGGATTGATTGTCGATAATAGGGAAGGAGTTGGGTTGCAAAGCAATTGCGGTAAAACCACTTCGTGCAGCAACATTTAATCCGTTTGCAATTGTTTCGCGATCTTCAAAACCAGGTTCTCCAAGGGAAACACTAGAGTCAAACCAACCCTGAGAAACGTGTAAATTTTCTAGTTTTACTTCTTCGGCATTTTCTGTGTTGGGAAGTGATGTTCCAATTTTTTTGATGATTCCATCAACAATTAAAAGATCAGCCGTTTGGTTGTGAAAAGGACTTTTTTGATCGATAATTTTGGCGCCTCGGATGATTATTTTCATAATAATATTTAATTATTTGAATTTCGTTTTTATTTTACGAATCGTATAATTGCCATTTCTGTTACCAGAAAAAGCAATGCAAAGATAACAAACCATTTCCAAATTTGATTGTCAGTTCTGTCGGTTTGTAATGTATTGAATACAGTTTCTATAGAATTTATTGTTTTATATTCTGAAAGAATATTTTCATTGGCTTTAGCCAAATTAC
Organism: Flavobacterium sp.; assembly: GCF_028712645.1. Lineage (GTDB taxonomy): Bacteria > Bacteroidota > Bacteroidia > Flavobacteriales > Flavobacteriaceae > Flavobacterium. Next base: position 12,803 of record NZ_JAQTPQ010000046.1, read on the forward strand.
TTTCTGTTCGATTATAGTTAAAACTGATGTTTTTTAGGTTTTCTTTTTGTTTGTATATTCCAAAATTCCCCGCTTGTTCAGGATAATCGTTGAAAGTTAATTTTACCTTGTTATTCAGAATTTGTTGAATGGGGATAAAGGTTTCATTGTCGTTTTTAACATTCAAAATCTCGTCTTTTGATAAAGTTGCATCTACTAAAAAAGGATTGTTATTGCCAATCGTAAGCTCATTAATTCCTTGGTTTCGACTGTTGATTGCCATTTTATAAAAGGTTGGCACAATCAACGGAGATTGTTGAAAATTAGAATTTTCTATATTGATTGGAGCTGCAAAAATATAAACCGATGCTAATGGATTAGTAATCGAAGTCAAAAATGCACTTTGATCTTCATAGTACAAAACCGCTGGATTAGAACTTGATATTCCAAATGATTTTTTAGTTTTTGGATATTGAAAATTATCAATTTTACTTTCGAAAACACCAGCAAACAAAGGATGATTGAAGTTGATTTTTGTTATCAATTTTTCTTTGTTTTCCAAAGATTTGAATTGTACTGAACCAAAATTCATTATAAATTGATTCAAGTTGGCAACAGAAATTGTAGCAGAAGGAATTACTATCAAATTACTACCTTTTTCTACCAATGATTTTAAGGTAGTTTGCAAAGCTTGAGGAATTTCATCTAACTCGTTTAATACGATGGTGTTCTGGTTTTCGAGTGAATTGTAATCTAATGTTGCAATGGTAAAATTACTGTAATTGAATTCATCGCTGGTGTAAATTCGGAAAAGGAAATTGCTTTTTTCAGGAGTTCCAATACTGATTACGTTGCTTTTTTCAGGTTTCGAAATGCTAAAAAACAAAGTATTATCATATTCTAATCCGTTGTCGATAATGGAAGCATAACCGTGGAAATCCTTTTTAGGAATAGTGAAATAGATTGTTTTTTCTTTATTGTCAAATTTTGTCAAAGTCTTTGCAATCAGTTTATTTTGATTGTATAAAGCAACGGGAATCTCCTTATTTTTTTCGCCAAAAGCGGATAATTTTAGTCCAATTTCATAGAAATCGTCTAAATTTTGGTGGATAAAAACGCTGTCAATCGAAGCGTTGTTTTTTTGTTCGGTTTCTGGAATAATGAAATACGTATTGAAATCTTTATCAATGCTTTTCAATTGTTTGGATTGTAAACCAACAGCATCTGTAATTACAATAACATCTTTGTTAACATCTGATTTTCGGGATTTTATTTTCGCCATCGCGCTTTCCAATTGAAACGGCAAAGCACTGTATTTTAGGTTTTGCAATTCTGTTCGAATAGATTTTATATCCGTATTCCAGAAAGTTTGGGAGTTGGTAATCAGGGAAAAAGTTTGGTTTTCGGGTGTATTTTCGAGTAATTCCTGAACGGCTCTTTTCAGGAGTTCACCTTTTTGACCTTTGGCCTGCATCGAAAAGGAATTGTCCAAAACAATATACATTTCATTCGAACTGTTTTTGGAGTCTTTGGCTTTGAAAAAAGGTTGAGCAAAGACAATAATCAGGAAGCTTAATAACAATAAACGAGTAGCTAAAAGCAGCCACTTCTTGATTTTAGAACTCTTTCTGGTTTGAATGGAAAGCTCTTTCAAGAAACGAACATTGGTAAAATATTCCTTCTTGAAACGTCGCAATTGAAACAAATGTACCAGAATTGGAATAACCAATAAAAAGAGAAAATAGAAGATTTCTGGATGTTTGAATTGCATTTTTCAAAGATAGTATTTTGATTTTATATTTCAGAAATTGGATTTCAGAAATTGAAGGAATTTAGATTATATTTGAGGAATAAATTTTATAATAGATGGATACAATCGAAAAGGATGATAAATTAGGATACTTTAATATTATAATAATGGTTCTAACAATTTATGTGTTAGGCGCATTATTATTAGAGACAATTTTTGTTTTGCCACCAGAAACTTCCAAACTTTTAAAATTTATTGACAATGTTATTTGCCTCCTATTTTTTGTAGATTTTACTGTTCGTTTTTATAAGGCTGAGAACAAATTGAAATTTATGCGATGGGGTTGGATTGATTTAATTTCAAGTATTCCAATGATAAATTATTTTAGAGCTGGAAGATTGTTAAGATTGATTAGGTTGTTCAGAATTGTTAGAGCTTTCCGTTCTTCGAGAATGCTTTTGCATCACATTTTCAAGAATAAGGCAAAAGGAACATTTACAACTGTTTCCATTTTTGCAGTAATGTTGATAATATTTTCATCGATAGCCATTTTACAGGTCGAAAACACAAAAGAAGGAAATATAAAAACGGCTGAAGATGCTTTGTGGTGGGCTTATGTTACGATAACAACAGTTGGTTATGGAGATAAATTTCCAGTAACAACAGAAGGTAGAATTATTGCCGTTGTATTAATGACTGCTGGAGTTGGACTTTTCGGAACTTTTACCGCTTATGCTTCGTCTTTTTTTGTTGAGGAAAAAGGAAAGAATGAATAATAAAAAATATTAATGAAAATAAAATATTATGAGCGACATAAAATTATTTGAAAATAATAAAGTACGTTCCCATTGGGATCAAAAAGAGGAGCAATGGTATTTTTCGGTTATTGACGTAGTTCAGGTTTTGACTGATAGTTTGGATCCCAAAGATTATTGGTATCGAATGAAAAAGAGAGAAAAACTTTCAGGAATTGAGTTATCGACAATTTGTCGACAACTGAAAATGGAAGCAGCAGATGGCAAAAAATACGCTACTGATTGTTCAAATACTGAAGGTCTTTTAAGAATCATTCAATCCATTCCATCACCAAAAGCGGAGCCTTTCAAACTTTGGTTAGCGAAAGTGGGAAGCGAAAGATTAGACGAAATGCAGGATCCCGAAATAGGAATTGACAGGGCTTTGCAGCATTATTTGCAATTGGGTTATTCTGAAAATTGGATTAATCAGCGTTTGAAAAGTATTGAAATCCGTAAAGAACTTACCGACGAATGGAAAAGTAAAGGATTAAAAGAAGGGACGCAATTTGCCATATTAACGGATATAATTACCAAAGCTTGGTCTGAAAAAACTACTAAAGAATACAAAATTCTGAAAGGTTTGAAAAAAGAAAACCTTCGAGATAATATGAGTAATACCGAATTAATTTTGAATATGTTGGCTGAAGCTTCTACCAAAGATATTTCGCAAGCGGTAAATCCGAAAGACTTTAAGGAAAGCCAAAAAGTAGCTCAACAAGGCGGAAATGTTGCCAAAGTTGCCTTGAAAGAATTGGAAGCGAAGACAGGTAAAAAAGTAGTTACTAGTATTTCTGCCAAGACACTTTTGGAAAACAAAAAGAAGAATGAATAAAATTACTTACTTTAGCCCTTCAAAAAAAAAATAATAATATGAAAAATGCGTATGCCATTCTTCTTTCCATTTTCGCTTTAAGCGTTGTGCAGGCACAGGAAAAAAAATTCAATCTGATTGTTGGAACATACACTAATTCTTGTGAGAGTAAAGGAATATATGTTTATGATTTCGATTCAAATTCAGGTCAATTTAATTTCAAAAACACTTCTGAAAAAACTGTAAACCCTAGTTATTTATCCGTTTCTAGCGATAATAAATTTATCTATTCCGTAAATGAGAGCGGTTCTGAAAGTAGGATTAGCTCTTTCAAATTTGATTCTAAAAGTGGAAAATTGGACTTAATTAATTCGCAAGATTCAAAAGGAGCTGATCCTTGTTACATTATTAATGATGACAAAAACGTTATTGTAGCCAATTATTCTAGTGGAACTATTTCCGTTTTGGGTAAAAATAGTGATGGAAGTAGCACCGAAGTGAAGCAAGTAGTTCAGCATACTGGAAAGGGAATTAATGTTAGGAGACAAGAAAAAGCTCACGCTCATATGGTTTATTTTTCGCCAGATAAGAAATATGTGTTGTCAAATGATTTGGGGACTGATAAAGTTTACATATATGAATATAATCCAAATTCTACCGACGAAATTTTAAAACTAAAAAGCAGTGTTGATGTTAAATCTGGAAGCGGACCAAGACATTTAATTTTTAGTAAAGACGGAAAATATGTTTATGTTTTACAAGAATTAGATGGTGCTTTAACCTCATTTAGTTATACTGACGGAACCTTGAAAAAAGTAAATGAAACTACAATTGTTGCATCAGATTTTAAAGGAGATATTGGAGCAGCAGACATTCATATTTCGCCTGACGGAAAGTTTTTATATGCCACCAATCGAGGAACAGCCAATGATATTTCGATATTCAAGATATTGAAAAAAGGGAAATTGGAATTGGTGCAAAGAACAAGCACTTTAGGAAAAGGGCCTCGAAATTTTTCGATTGATCCCACTGGGAATTTTCTTTTGGTTGGACATCAATATACTAATGATATTGTGATTTTCAAAAGGAATGCAACAACGGGAAAACTTACTGATACTGGAAAAAAGATAGAGTTATGTTCTCCAGTTTGTTTGGTGTTTACGAAGATTTAGTTTTTTTTAACCGCAAATTCGCAAATTTTCATACTTTGGTAATGTGGTCAAAAATAGTTGGTGATTTTTTATTTTAGATTAGTTAAATTACCTCCGTCAAATTGAAGAGGACATTGGCTCTGCTGAGGAGCAACCAACTAGCAATAGATTTGATACATATACGA
>NZ_JAQTPQ010000047.1 GCF_028712645.1 Flavobacterium sp.
TCAGTTTTGAAACTGCAGCATTTATCCACGAAATAGACGGAATTTCCTTGAAAGATCTTGTAATTATTCTTTTAGCAACGTGTTCTAATAAATGAGAACGAATCGCCATTTCTTCAACAACAATACGGTTCAAAAGCACGTAATCTACCGTATCTTCCAGATTATCTGAAACAGCCGATTTTCTTAAATCAGTTTTTACTTCTAAATCAACAGCGTAATCAGAGCCTATTTTTCCTTCTTCAATTAAACAGCCGTGATAGGAGTAAGTACGGATGTTTTTTAGTTTAATAATTCCCATTTTATAGTTTTATTTTGGTGTTTTCTGGATTTTGATAGTCACAAGTTACAGCTTGAATTGAAACAATTTTTTCGAATTCATCAACTGTAAAATGAATAGTATAAGGGAATTTCTTTAAAGGTAAGATGCGAACAATTTTATATTTTTCCTCAAAAAAAGGAATTTTATAAAGTGTTTTTAAATGGTCTTCATAATCTAAAAGAAATTTTTTTCCCAAACCTTTTCGAATTTTTTCATAGTATAGAACAGCCTCTTCAATTTCTAAATCGGCTCTTTTTACTATTAAAACTTTAAAAACCATATTTCTTTTTTAAATCTTCCAAAGCCACATCGGCATCAATATAATCCTCTGGTTTAGCGTTTTTCATACGTTCTAAAACCATTTCTTGTTGCCAAATCGGAACTTCATTCGCTACATTTTCGTCTATGGAAACGTCGGGAATATGCTTAAAAAAACTAATAAAAGTTTCGTAAAAACTGTCTGGAATTGTAACGGTTAATTGTCTCATAACGTTTAATATTTATACAAAAATACTAATAAATTTAATTCAAAGTCTATTATCTCCAAGTCTATTATCTATCATCTATTTTTTTACCTTTGCAATTCAAAATAATAATTATGTCAACCGAAGAGAAATCACTTCATTTTATAGAACAAATCATAGAAGACAACTTAGCAAGCGGTTTTCCCCAAGCCAATTTACGTTTTCGTTTTCCACCAGAACCTAATGGGTATTTACACATTGGTCACGCCAAATCTATTTGCTTGAATTTTGGTTTGGGTTTAAAGTACAGTGCGCCAGTAAACTTGCGTTTTGACGATACAAATCCCGCCAAAGAAGAGCAAGAATATGTTGATGCAATCAAAGATGATTTGCATTGGTTGGGTTTCGAATGGGCCGAAGAGCGTTTTGCTTCTGATTATTTCCAACAACTTTACGATTGGGCGGTTCTTATGATTCAGAAAGGAAAAGCCTATGTTGACAGTCAATCTTCCGAGGATATGGCGACTCAAAAAGGAACTCCAACACAACCAGGAATTAATGGTCCGTTTAGAAATCGTTCTGTTGAAGAAAATTTGAATTTGTTCCAAGGAATGAAAAACGGTGATTTTCCAGAAGGAAGCCACGTTTTGCGTGCTAAAATTGATATGGCATCCACCAATATGTTGATGCGTGATCCGTTGATGTATCGAATTTTGCACCGTCATCATCACAGAACAGGGAACGATTGGAAAATCTATCCAATGTATGATTTCGCTCACGGCGAAAGCGATTATATCGAGCAAATTTCGCATTCTATTTGTACGTTGGAGTTTGTGATGCACAGAGAATTATACAATTGGTTTTTAGACCAAATTTATGATGATAAGAAAGTAAGACCCAACCAATATGAGTTTGCGCGTTTGAACTTGAATTATACCGTAATGAGCAAGCGAAAACTATTGCAATTGGTTCAAGAAAATATAGTTAACGGTTGGGATGATCCAAGAATGCCTACGATTTCAGGTTTGCGTCGAAGAGGTTACACGGCGAATTCCATTCGGAAATTTTGTGATATCATTGGCGTTGCCAAAAGAGAAAACGTGATTGATGTTTCGCTTTTGGAATTTTGTTTACGCGAAGATTTAAACAAAACAGCTCCAAGAGTTATGGCCGTTTTAGATCCAATAAAAGTGATAATTACCAATTATACATCAGAAAAAGAAGAATTTTTGGATGCTGAAAACAATCAGGAAGACGACGAAGCAGGTTTCAGAAAAGTACCTTTTTCAAGAGAATTATACATCGAAAGAGAAGATTTTTTAGAAGAAGCTCCAGCCAAATTTTTCAGATTATCCATTGGAAGAGAAGTACGATTGAAAAACGCCTACATTATTAAAGGCGAAAGTGTTGTAAAAGATGCAGATGGAAATATCACCGAAATTCACGTAACTTATGACGAAGAATCTCGTTCAGGAAGCGGGAGCGAAGCCAGCCAAAGAAAAGTGGCCGGAACCTTGCATTGGGTTTCCATCAAACACGCCATTGAAGCTGAAGTTCGTTTGTATGACCGACTTTTTATCGATGAATCACCGGACAGCCATAAAGAGAAAAACTTCCTGGATTTTATGAATCCTAATTCATTGCAAATTGTAAAAGGTTTTGTGGAACCAAGTCTTTCGGATGTACAATCAGACGAAAAATTCCAGTTTCAACGTTTGGGTTATTTCAATGTTGATAAGGATTCAACCGTTTCAAGATTGGTTTTCAATAAAACCGTTGGACTTAAAGATGCTTGGGAAGAAAAAGGAAAAAAAGAAGAAAATTTATTGATGAATACCCAAAAGGAAATCAATAAATATGTCAAAGAAAAAGACGAAAATACAGCAGAAAACCTTCTAAAATCAATTATCGAAAACATCAAAAGCATTGATAATTACAGTTTGATTGTCAACACAATTGTCAAAAACATAAAAAACGATAATAATTCATTACTGTTTTCGAATTTGGTTTTACATTTTTCAGATAAAGCTAAAGCAAGAGACATAGAAGAAGAGCATTTGACAAAGTTATATTCGATGTCGTTAAAAAGCCAATTGGCGTCAGTTCGGTTTTTTGCTATTCAAAATTTAAAAAATGATTTAAATAATTTGAATGAGTTTAAAACACAACTTTCAGAATTGAAAAATACTGAAAAAAATGAAAAAGTTTTAGAGTTGTTAAATTAATTTTACCAATAGATTTTTATAATTAAAAAGCGCTTTTTTAGGCGCTTTTTTTATTATTGTCAATTTCTATATAATTTCTAATTGTTATAAAATTTGGCAATCAAAATTGGCTTTCATAAATTAGTTTTAAAGGATTTTTACAACTCAGACTACTACTTTTATATTCATTTAAATATTTATCAAAATACGCCGCGCTATGTTCGTTTTAAGAAAACTACAACTACTTTAACTGCTTATTAACACAGTTGTGTTAATAAAGTTTGTAACTTTAAAGTATTATTAATTTTAATTCTAAAAACGATGTCAAACAACACAGGAAATTCAGTATTGGCACTTTTATTAGGTGCAGCGATTGGAGTAGGAGTAGGGATTTTATTTGCTCCGGATAAAGGTTCAAAAACCAGGGAAAAAATAAAAGATGGTTTTGATGATGCCAAAGACAATTTAAAACATAAATTTGAAGAAGCATCTCATCAATTGAGAAATAAATTTTCGGGAGCAAAATATGACTTGGAAGAAACCTATGAAGATTTGGTTTCAAATATGAGTCATAAAACCGAAGACGTCATTTCTTTTTTGGAAACAAAGTTGGCTGATTTGAAAGAACAAAACGCCAAGCTTCAAAAAAAACAGATGGCTAATCAACAAAAAGAAACCGCTTAAATAACATATTTATGGCTTTCGAAGAACTAAAAGAACACACCGAAGACATTCAAAAACAAGCAAAAGAATACATTGAAAATAGTGTAGCGTATTATAAACTATGGGGTTTCAAAGTAGCGATGAAATCGACTACGATGATATTGAAATTTATATTAATTGCAATGTCGTTGTCAATGGTTTTATTATTTTGTTCTGTAGCTGGTGCTTTTGCAATTGGAGAAGCCTTGGATAGTAATGCGTTGGGATTTCTTATCGTTGGCGGAATTTACTTAGCCATTACCGGACTTTTATTTTTAATTAAGGATAAAGTTGTTGAAGGACCCATTTTGGAGAAATTTTCAGAAATCTTTTTTAATGACTAAAATATGGAAACCAAAAAATATTCTTCTTACGAACAGATAGAATTAGAACTAAAAATTTTGAAGCTCAAAAAAGAACTGAGTTATCAGAAGGTGGTTTGGAATGCTCAAAAAATAAATGAAGGTTTCACGGCAAAAAAAATCATTAATGAAGGTATTGGGTATTATAAATCGATATTTTTTAATTCCTCCGGAATGATTCTCAACATAGCAATTCCACTGATAATTAATTGGTTAAAAAAGAAAAGAGGCAATTAAGCCTCTTTTTCTTTTTTTAAAAATTAGACTAAACCTCCGTTTCTGGGGTTTGAGATTGTTCATCTAAAAGAGTTTCATTTTTTTTCAATTTAGACTTTCTATCTGTATTTTTTTTCATCATTTCTCCCACTTGGTTTGAAGCAGAGAAGGAGGCAACCATATTGTTTAGCATATCGCTTCCAGCTTGCGGAGAGTTTGGCAATAAAATAAGATTTGAGTTAGCATCTGCGCCAATTGCCTGTAAAGTATCGTAATGTTGCGTTACCACAATCAAAGCCGAAGCTTCTTGCGAATTGATTCCGACTTTGTTCAAAACATCTACACTTTCAACCAGTCCACGAGCAATTTCTCTTCTTTGGTCGGCAATACCTTGACCTTGCAAACGTTTACTTTCCGCTTCCGCTTTGGCTTTGGCCACGATTCTAATTCTGGAGGCTTCTGCTTCAAATTCGGCAACTGTTTTTTCTCTATCAGCTGCATTAATTCTGTTCATAGCATTTTTTACCTGAATATCAGGATCAATATCTGTAACCAATGTGTTGATAATTGTGTAGCCATAAGTGGTCATTGCTTCGTTTAATTCTCTTTTTACAGCAATAGCAATATCGTCTTTTCTTTCGAAAACGTCGTCCAATTTTAGTTTTGGAACTTCAGCACGAACAACGTCAAAAACATAAGAAGTAATTTGGTCGTGTGGATATTCTAGTTTGTAAAAAGCGTCATAAACGGTTTCTTTTACTACCATAAACTGAACAGATACTTTTAGTTTTACAAAGACATTATCTTTGGTTTTGGTTTCGATAATAACGTCTAATTGTTGGATTTTAAGATTAACACGGCCTGCAATCCTATCAATCAATGGAATTTTTAGTTGGAGACCAGATTGTCTGATACTCAAAAATTTTCCAAACCGTTCCACAATAATTGCGGTTTGTTGTTTTACGGTAAAAAACGAAGAAAGAAAAATAAATAATCCAATAACAATAAGGATAATTAATGTAATGTCCATAAGAGATATAATTTAGTTAAAAAAGAACTGTTAAATTACAAAAAATCTTTAGGTTTGCCCTCGTATAATTCAATTTTATGAAAAAGATATTTTTTACGGCTGTTTTTACACTAATTACAACAATTGTTTTTGCTCAATATAATTATAGAGATTCTAATAGAATTGGGATTTCTTTTGGTGTAAACCAGTTTACTTTAAACACGAATGATTTCCAAACAAAACCAGGAACAGGCTGGAATGCAGGACTTTCTATGCGAGGAAATTTCTATGATGATTGGGATATGGTTTATTCGATGCAATTCAGTGAGAACAATTTTTTGGTTGCCACCAATAGTGGATTTATAACGGAAGATACCAATTATAAATTGTCTTCAGCCCAAATATCTTTGCAATTGAGTTTTAGAATAATCGAAAATCATTTAACAGTCGAGTTCGGACCAACTGTTCAGGTAAATGGTAAACTAAATATTGATAAGGTTAACGAAAACAATGTAATTTCTGGAACGACATTACTAGCAAAAGATATTGTAGCTATTTCTCAATTTAATTTTTATCCAACGGTAGGAATTACTGTTGGAGCCAAGCATTTTAGGGTAAATATTTCCTATCAATATGGAATCAATAATATGTTAGGAAATTTAAATAATAAAAATTTAGGTGTTGATTTAAAAGGGAATGCGGGAATTTTGAATGGTAATTTAGTAATTTATTTATAAAAAAAGTCTCGAATCAATCGGGACTTTTTAGTTTTATAAAGTAGCTATCGCTTTCTCAATTCTCTTAATCGTTTCTTCTTTTCCAATGAGTTCCACGATGTCAAATAAATGTGGTCCTTTCAAAGCGCCAACCAAACTCAATCGAAACGGCTGCATTACTTTTCCCATTCCAATTTCGTTTTTCGTCATCCAATTTTTTACGATGGTTTCGATATTCAATGAAGTAAAATCGGTTATTTCACTAAGAACAGAAATCAATTCCTGCATTAAAGCTGGCGTTTCTTCTTTCCAGTTTTTTGATGCTTTCTCGTCATAAGATGTTGGAGTCACAAAAAAGAAATCACTCAAATCCCAAAATTCTGAAACGAAATTGGCCCGTTCTTTTATTAAACTCACAATTTTTGTCACATCGAGCGCAGTCGAGATACTTTTCTTTTCTAATTCTGATATAAAAGCTTTCGCTAAATCAGCATCATTTTGTTTCATCAAATATTGATGATTGAACCACTTGTTTTTCTCAGGATCAAATTTTGCTCCCGCTTTATGAACTCTACTTAAATCGAAAGCTTTTTCTAGTTCTTCCAAAGAAAATAATTCTTTTTCTGTTCCGTCATTCCAGCCCAATAAAGCTAGAAAGTTGACTACAGCTTCTGGAAAGAATCCTTTTTCTCTGTAACCAGAAGATGTTTCTCCTGATTTTGGATCTGACCAATTTAGCGGAAATACTGGAAATCCCATTTTATCACCATCTCGTTTGGATAATTTTCCGTTTCCAACTGGTTTCATAATTAAAGGTAAATGTGCGAATTCAGGCGCCTCCCAACTAAAGGCTTGGTACAACATCACGTGTAGTGGCATTGATGGCAACCATTCTTCGCCACGAATTACGTGCGAAGTTTCCATTAAATGGTCATCAACAATATTCGCCAAATGATAGGTTGGCATTCCGTCACTTTTGAACAAAACTTTATCGTCCAGTAAATTGGTTTCAAACTTTACTTCACCACGAATAATATCTTGCAAATGCAAAGTTTCGTTCACAGGCGTTTTGAAACGGATCACATAATCTTCTCCAGCAGCAATTCTTTTAGCAGTTTCCAAGGCAGAAATTACCAAAGAAGTATCTAGTTTTTCACGGTTGTGATGGTTGTAAATAAATGTTTTTCCTTGTTCTTCGTGTTGTTTTCTGTGAAAATCTAAAGCTTCGGCAGTGTCAAAAGCATAATAAGCATTTCCTGAGTTGATTAATTCATCGGCATATTGTTTGTACAAATGCTTTCTTTCCGATTGTTTGTAAGGGCCAAATTTTTCATTTTTCCCAATGGTTTCATCAGGAGCAATTCCCAACCATTCCAATGCTTCCATAATATATTCTTCGGCACCAGGAACAAAACGATTTTGATCTGTGTCTTCAATTCGAAGAAAGAAAACACCATTGTTTTTTTTGGCAAACAAATAATTGAATAGGGCAGTACGAACGCCGCCAATATGTAAAGGTCCAGTTGGACTTGGTGCAAAACGCACTCGAACTTGCTTTGACATTTCTGTAATTTTTTTTGCAAAGATAAGAAGTTCTTTTTGCCACGAAGACACAAAGACACAAAGTTCATTTTTTATTTAGTTGCCATAAAAGGAATTTAAGCTCATTTAAGTTGATTCGACACAAGCCTTATATGTTCTTAAATGTCTTATATGGTTCAAAATTATTTTCTAATTTATTGTTTAATTAATTTTTAACATTGACAGAATTTAAAAATGGTTACTTTTAGCGGTTATAAATTCAAGGAATAAATTTTGGAACAATCAAAATTCATATATCATAAATTAGAACTTTTCATCAAAAAGTTTTACACCAATGAACTGATTCGAGGAATGATTTTCTTCATCGGTTTAGGATTGTTGTATTTCTTGTTCACGCTCTTTGTGGAATATTTTCTTTGGCTCAAGCCAACAGGAAGAACCATCTTGTTTTGGATTTTTATTATCGTAGAAGTCTTTCTCTTTATCCGATTTATTTTGTTTCCAATATTTCAATTATTCAAATTTCGAAAAGGAATTGATTATCAAGAAGCATCAACTATAATTGGAAATCATTTCACAGAAGTAAGTGACAAACTGACGAATTTCCTTCAATTGTCGAATGACCAATATAAATCAGAATTGTTATTGGCTTCCATAGAACAAAAGGCAAATTCGTTACAGCCAATTCCTTTTGGAAACGCCATTAATTTTAAAGCGAATCGAAAATATTTACCATTGGCGATTCTACCTATTTTGCTTTTTGCTTTCTTTTATATTTCTGGAAACAGTAAAATACTTTCTCAAAGTTTGAATAGAGTGGTGCATTTTCAAGAGCAATTTTTACGACCAGCACCTTTTCAATTTGTCGTTTTGAACAAGGATTTGCAAACGGAACAAAACAAGGATTTTATCATTCGTATAAAAACTGAAGGCAAAATAATTCCTGAAAATGCGATGATTTTCATTGGTGATGAAAGCTATTTTATGGAAACCATCAAAGCAGGAGAATTTCAATATATAATTGAAAATCCAACTTCAAATGTTTCGTTTCACGTGGAAGCGAATGCGGTTTATTCACAAGATTATGAGCTGAATGTGGTCGCCGTTCCTTCGATTGCTAATTTTGAAATGCAGTTGAATTTTCCATCTTATTTGAATAAAAAACCAGAAACCATCAAGGGAAATGGAAATGCAATCATTCCTGAGGGAACTCGTGTTACTTGGAAAATTAATGCTTTGGCAACACAAAATGTAGATTGGAAAGATTTAACTTCTAATTTTCCTTTTTCGAAATCTGAAAATAACTTTTCTTTCGTTAAAAACATTTTTCAAAACACAGATTATCAAATTCTTACTTCTAATGTGAAAGTTAAAGATTATGAGAAGTTGAATTATCAACTCTCTGTAATTAAAGACCAGTTTCCAACAATTACTGTAAACAATGCGCCAGATAGTTTAAAAGTTGATAAAAGCTTTGTTTTAGGTCAAATCTCGGATGATTATGGGTTGTCTAAACTTCAAATCGTTTATTATCCCAAAAACAAACCAGAAGCTTTAAAACGTGGAATAATTGCCGTTAGGAAAGAAGTGTTTGACCAATTTATTTTTGCCTTTCCTGGAAATCTTCCTGTGGAACAAGGTGTTTCTTATGAATATTATTTCGAGGTTTTCGATAATGACGCGATTCATAATTTCAAAAGCACAAAATCTTCTGTTTTCTCTAATCGTATTGCTACTGATGAAGAAAAACAAGATCAAGATTTTCAAGAACAAAATAACAATGTTAATAGTTTAGAGAAATCATTAATAAACCAAGACAAGCAAATTTCTGATTTAGAAAAACTTCAAAATGCCAATAAAGAAAAAGAAAATCTCGAATTCAAAGATCGTCAAAAGATTGAAGATTTTATAAAGCGTCAAAAACAACAAGACGAATTGATGAAAAACTTTGCCGAGAAAATGAAAGATAATCTTGACAAATCTAAAACTGATAAAAAAGACGAATTTAAAGAAGCTTTGCAAAAAAGATTGGATAATATTGACAAGGATTTTGAAAAAAACAAAAAATTATTAGATGAACTAAAAGAACTGAATGACAAAATCCAGCAAGAAGATTTGGTGGAGAAAATGGATAAGTTCAAACAAAATGCAAAAAATCAAACCAAGAGTTTGGAGCAATTGGTAGAACTGACCAAGAAATATTATGTTCAGAAAAAAGCAGAACAACTAAAAGATAAATTGGATAAACTTTCAAATAAACAAGAAGATTTATCAAATAAAGATAAGGAAAACAACGCCGAAAATCAAGAAAAAATCAATAAGGAATTTGATAAAATTAAAGATGAATTACAAGATTTAGATAAAGAAAACAAGGAATTAAAAAAACCTTTGGATGTTGGAATTGATAAAGAAAAAGAAAAAAGTATAGATGAAGATTTGAATAAAGCTTCTGATGAATTGCAAAAAGACAAGAAATCAAGTGCTAAACCAAAGCAAAAAAGTGCTTCCAAAAAAATGAAACAAATGTCCCAAAAAATGGAACAAAGTATGGAAAGCGGAGAAATGGAACAACTTGAAGAAGATATAGCGATGTTGCGTCAAATCCTCGATAATTTATTGGCTTTTTCGTTTTCACAAGAAGATTTAATGGATAAATTCAAAACGTTTAAAATGGGTTCTCCAGCGTTTAATAAAAATTTAAAACTCCAACAAGATTTAAAACTTCAGTTCAAACACATCGACGACAGTTTGTTCGCGATGTCTTTGCGTAATCCAAAATTTGAGGAGAACATCACAAAAGAAATTGGAAATACGCAGTATAATATGGACAAATCCTTAGAGTCTTTTGTTGATGCACAAATTCCTAAAGGCATTTCGCATCAGCAATATGCAGTTTCATCCTCAAATAAATTGGCTAATTTTTTAGCTGATATTTTAGATAATATGCAAATGTCTATGTCAAGTATTGGAGCTGGGAAACCAAAACCTGGACAAGGAGAAGGAATGCAATTACCCGATATTATAAAAAAACAGGAAGGTTTGGCTAAGAAAATGCAGGATGGTATAAAAAATGGTCAAAAACCAGGCGAAGGGAAAGAGGGAAAAAAAAGCAAAGATGGTCAAAAGAGCGGTTCTGAAGGGGAAAATGGAGAAGACGGAGAAGGAGACGCAAAAGCAATAATGGAAATATATAAAGAACAAAAACAATTGCGCGAAGCACTACAAAATGAATTAGAAAAACAAGGAATTGGAGGAAGCGGTCAAAATGCATTGGAGCAAATGAAACAAATCGAAAAGCAGTTATTAGACAAAGGTTTTAAAAACGAAGTACTTCAAAAAGCTATTAATGTTAAACAGGAACTTTTGAAACTTGACACAGCTATTCAACAACAAGGACAGGAAAATAAACGCCAATCTGAGACAAATAAAAATGACTTCAGTAATCAATCAAAAGCTTTACCGAAGTCGCTATCGGAATATTTAAACAGCATAGAAATATTAAATAGACAATCCTTACCTTTGCGCTCCAATTTTAACCAAAAAGTTCAAGAATATTTCAATAAAAAATGATAGAATTTAATTACGAGACCGAATTTGCGTTAGAGAACGAGGAAGCCATTGGCAACTGGATTTCTAACGTCATAAAATCTGAAGGTAAAAAAGAAGGTGAAATTAATTATATTTTTTGTGATGACGAGTACTTGTTGCAAATAAATCAGGAACACTTGCAACACGATTTCTATACGGATATTATCAGTTTTGATTATACTGTCGGTAACGAAATTAATGGAGATATGTTTATTTCTATTGACAGAGTAAAAGAAAATGCTGTTGATTTCAATGTTTCTTTTGAAGAAGAATTAAAGAGGGTTATTGTTCACGGCGTATTGCATTACTGTGGATACAAAGACAAATCAGAAGCCGACGAGCTTTTGATGAGAAGCAAAGAGGATGAAAAAATCGCGATGTTTCACGTGGAACAATAGCATTCAATTTTTAATTTTACAAACGGGTGTTTCACGTGGAACATTGCTTTTCTGAATTGAATATCTTAAACTGATTGTTTCACGTGGAACAACATTAAAAATGATTTTGGATAGTAAGTCCAAAATCGAAAACTATAAAGAAAATGTTTCTAGAAGAATATGATGTAATTGTAGTTGGTGCGGGTCACGCTGGTTGCGAGGCTGCTGCTGCTGCTGCCAATTTGGGTTCGAAAACCTTGTTGGTAACAATGAGTTTGCAAAACATTGCACAAATGTCTTGTAATCCTGCAATGGGGGGAATCGCAAAAGGACAAATCGTTCGCGAGATTGATGCGCTTGGCGGTTATTCTGGAATTGTTTCTGATAATACGGCGATTCAATTCAAGATGTTGAACAAGTCAAAAGGGCCGGCAATGTGGTCTCCAAGAGTGCAAAGTGATCGTATGCGTTTTGCTGAGGAATGGAGATTGATGTTGGAGCGAACTCCAAATCTGGATTTTTATCAAGAAATGGTGAAGGGATTGATTATTGAAAATGGTATAATCAAAGGAATTCGCACTTCACTAGGAGTCGAAATTAAAGCAAAATCGGTTGTTTTGACTAATGGAACTTTCTTGAATGGATTGATTCACATTGGCGAAAAACAGTTTGGTGGAGGAAGAGCGGGTGAAAGTGCCGCTTATGGAATTACTGAAGATTTAGTCAATGCAGGTTTTCAAGCTGGAAGAATGAAAACTGGAACTCCTCCAAGAGTTGATGGACGTTCATTGGATTATTCAAGAATGAATGAGGAAAAAGGAGATGCTAAACCAGATAAATTTTCATATTCTGATATTACCAAACCTTTGATTCTTCAGAAATCCTGTCATATGACGTATACTTCTCCCGAAGTTCATAATATTTTAAAGGAGGGTTTTGATCGTTCGCCAATGTTTAACGGACGAATAAAAAGTATAGGTCCAAGATATTGTCCATCCATTGAAGACAAAATAAATAGATTTGCTGACAAGGAAAGACATCAATTATTTGTGGAGCCAGAAGGATGGAATACGGTTGAAGTTTATGTAAATGGATTCTCTACTTCGCTTCCTGAAGACATTCAGTTTAAAGCATTACGCTCAGTTGTAGGATTTGAAAAAGTGAAATTTTTCCGTCCAGGATATGCGATTGAATACGATTATTTTCCGCCAACACAATTAAAACATACTTTAGAAACGAAGTTGGTTGAAGGTTTGTATTTTGCTGGACAAATAAACGGAACTACAGGTTATGAAGAAGCGGCTTCTCAAGGATTGATGGCTGGAATTAATGCTGCTTTAAAAGTGCAAGAAAAAGCACCACTAATTTTAAAAAGGGACGAGGCCTATATTGGGGTTCTAATTGATGATTTAATTACAAAAGGAACCGAAGAACCCTATAGAATGTTTACTTCTCGTGCTGAATTTAGAACTTTATTGCGTCAAGATAATGCAGACTTTAGATTAACACCAATGTCTTATGAGATTGGATTGGCTTCCGAAAAGCGTTTGCGTAGGATGGAACATAAACTAAATGAATCCGAAAAAATGGTGGCATTCTTCAAAGAAACAAGCGTTTCTGTTGCTGAAGCAAATCCAATTTTGGAATCAAAAGGAACTGCTTTAATTACACAAGGCGATAAAATGTTCAAAGTTTTTTCTCGACCTCAAATTGACCTAGAAGACATTATTAAATTCGAAAAAGTGACAGCTTATGTTGCGGAAAACAATTTAGATCAAGAAATATTAGAACAAGCCGAAATACAAGTGAAGTATTCAGGATATATTGAAAAGGAAAGAAATAATGCTAACAAAACAACCCGACTCGAAGATGTAAAAATCCCTGAGAACTTCGATTACAACAAAATAAAGTCAATGTCGATTGAAGCCAAGCAAAAATTAAGCAAAATCCGTCCCGTAACCATTTCACAAGCGTCTAGAATTAGTGGAGTTTCGCCAAGTGACGTTTCGGTATTGTTGATTTATATGGGAAGATAAATTAAAAATCAATGTGTTCCACGTGAAACTACTTTGTGAGAGCTTGATATTATTGATGATTTTAAAAAATAACAAAATATATAAATGGACATTTCAAACAAAAAACTTTTTCTTAGTGTAAAAGATTATTCGGTTTCTAAAGAAACTTTCGATTTGTATTATGACGAAACTTTGGATATGCTAATTACTCATCCGCAACCGAGTTTAGAAAATCTAGGCAAGTATTACGAAAGTGAAGATTACATTTCACACACTGACAATAAGCGTTCTTTGTTTGAAAAACTATACCATTTTATAAAAAGTATTGCTTTAAAGAATAAACTCAATTTGATAAATTCTCTTCAATCTCAAAAAGGAAAAATTTTAGACATTGGAGCAGGAACAGGAGAATTTTTATCAGTTGCAAAAAAAGATGGTTGGCAAACAATAGGTGTGGAGCCAAGCGAAAAAGCTAAAGGAATTGCAAAAAGTAAAGGAGTTTCATTTGTTGAACAAACAAGTGAGTTAGAAAATCAATCTTTCGATGTGATTTCGATGTGGCACGTTTTAGAACACGTTCCTGATTTAGATAAACAAATTAAAGAATTAAAACGCTTGTTAAAACCAAACGGAACATTAATTATTGCTGTTCCCAATTTCAAATCTTTCGACGCAGAACATTACGGAAAATTTTGGGCTGCTTTTGATGTACCCATCCATTTTTGGCATTTTTCGAAAACTGCCATAAAAATGCTTTTCGAAAAAGAAGAAATGAGATTGGAAAAAATCTTACCAATGAAATTTGATTCCTTTTATGTGAGTTTACTTTCTGAAAAATACAAATCAGGAAAAATGAATTTTATTAAGGCTTTTTTCATCGGATTGCGATCCAATTGGAAGGCGAGGAAGAATTTTGAATATTCTTCTCACATTTACATCCTAAAAAACAAGTTAAAATCATTTTAAACGCATTTAAGCTAAGTTTTTATGTGGTTTGATGTTATGCCTGCAGTGTTTTAGAAAAATGTTTAAAAAACGAGCTATTAAAGCGGTTTTTAATAAGTAAAAACGATAAATTCATAAAAAGCAATAACAAAAACTGATACAATAAATAATTAGCATTTTTCAAACTTTGTCCCAATGCTATTTATTTTTTTATATTTTTGTGAACAATACTAAAAAAAGAAAAATCTAAAATGAAAAAAGCATTATTAATTATCGCAGTTTCGATTTCAATTGTTGCCTGCAATAAAACAGCAGAAGTTAAAGAAGCTAAAGAAGCAAAAACAGCCTATGTTGACACTTCAGTCTTATTAAAAGAATATACAGCAACAAAAGATTTGGATGCTAAATATAAAGCAAAAGGAGAAGAAAAAGGAAGACAGCTAGAGGCAGAATACAATCGTTTGAAGCAAGAAGAGGCGAATTTCAAAAAAAATGCGCAAACAAACGGACAAGAATGGGCACAACAAAAATATGCTGAGTTACAAAACAGAGAACAACAATTGGCTCAAGCACAACAAGCTTTGACACAACAATTCCAACAAGAAGGTGGCGCAGAAATGGATACATTAGTAAGCGGTGTGAAAAAGTTCATTAAAGCTTATGGTAAAGAAAAAGGCTACACTTATATTTATGGAACTAACGATGCTAATGCAAGTATTTTATATGCTGAAGACAAATCTGACATCACTAAAGAACTTGTCAAATTATTGAACGACAAGTATAAATCTCAAGCAAAAGAGGAAGTTAAAAAGTAATATTCTTAAAAAGGAAAAATTAAATGTCACGCAATTGCGTGACATTTTTTGTTATATCAAGATTAAAACAATATTTTAGCTTTTAATTTATACCCAAATGCAAACCATTTCCGAAGCTGCTGAATATACTCTACGATTTATCAATCAAACGCATCGCTCTATTTTCCTTACGGGAAAAGCTGGAACTGGAAAAACGACGCTTTTACGTGAAATTATTCAAACCACACATAAAAATTGTGTTGTTGTTGCGCCAACAGGAATTGCAGCATTAAACGCAGGAGGAGTAACGATTCACTCAATGTTTCAGTTGCCTTTCGGTGGATTCATTCCGGATAATTCAGCACCACATTTTTCAGAAAATTCTAAGTTTGAAACCAAAGCAACTCTTCGCAGACACTTCAATATGAGTGGTTTAAAGAAGGCTGTCATTCGAAATATGGAATTACTCATCATTGATGAAGTAAGTATGCTTCGCGCTGATTTATTAGACGCAATGGATTTTATGATGCAAACTGTTCGAAGAAAAAGCATTCCTTTTGGTGGAGTTCAGGTATTATTTATTGGTGATTTATTGCAATTACCACCTGTAATTCGGGACGAAGAATGGAGAACATTAAAAACCTATTACAAAGGAAAATTCTTTTTTCATTCACACGTTGTTCAGCAAAATCCGCCGTTATATATTGAGTTGTCCAAGATTTTTCGTCAAACCGACGATGCCTTTATTTCGATTTTGAACAATCTCAGGAACAACCAAATTTCTTCGGCAGACATTCAAAACCTGAATCAATATGTGAAACCTGATTTCGATTTGAAAGCTAACAAAGGTTACATCACCTTGACCACTCACAATGCCAAAGCCGATGCAATGAATACGCAAGCTTTGGAAGATTTGGTGGGAAATTTGGTTATTTATAAACCATCAATTGTGGGCGATTTTCCTGAGAAAATATTTCCTATTGACGAAGAATTGAAATTGAAAGTAGGAGCGCAGGTAATGTTTGTGAAAAACGATTTGTCTTTTGATAAAAAGTATTTCAATGGCAAAATGGGAATCATAAAATCGCTTTCGAAAGAGGAGATTTTGGTTCATTTTCCCGAAGAAAATACCACCATCGAAGTCGAAAAATATGAATGGGAAAACATTCGTTATAAAGTGCATGAAAACACTAAAGAAATAGAGGAGGAAGTGTTAGGAACTTTTGTTCATTATCCAATAAAATTAGCTTGGGCAATCACTGTTCACAAAAGTCAAGGATTAACTTTTGACAAGGCAACACTTGATGTTTCGCAGGTTTTTCTTCCTGGACAAGCTTATGTAGCTTTATCTCGTTTGCGCTCGTTAAACGGCTTAATTTTGCTTTCTCCGCTTCGAATGAATGGCATTTCGAACGATCAGGATGTGATGGATTATTCGCTTAATAAGGCATCTGAAGAAATTCTAGAGAGTTCTTTGCAATTAGAAACCAGAAATTTTATCCATAATTTCCTAAATAGTAGTTTTGATTGGGTCGATTTAGCTCAAGAATGGCGAAATCATCAGTTTAGTTATACTGAAAAAGGAGAAAGCTCAGCCAAATCAAAACACACAGTTTGGGCAAGAAAACAAACTGAAGCAATCGAGTCACTTTTGGAGCCATCCAGAAAATTCATCCTGCAATTAAATAAATTGTTCAGTCAAGAAGAAGTTGATTTGCAACACGTTTTAGACCGAATAGAAGCAGCTTTCAATTATTTTTTGTTGCCAATGGACAATTTGGTTTTTGAAATTCTCTGGAAACTCGAAGAAGTAAAACGAATTAAAAAAGCAAAGGCATTTCACGATGAATTAGTCGTTCTCGAAGAACTGCAAATCAAAGCCGTTTTACGCTTAATGAAAGCTAAATTATTGATAGAAACTGTTGTGAAAGGCGAAACAATTTCGAAAGAAAAACTGTCTTCAGATGAAATTAAATATTACAAAATCAATAAGTTAAAAGTTATTCAAGAAGAATTTAAAAACGTAAATGTAACTTTAATCGAAGACGAAGCTGATTTAGAACGTTATTCTAAAACAAAGAAAGCGACCAAAGAACCCAAGAAATCAACCGTTAAGGAAACCTATGAATTGTGGCTCGAAAAGAATTCCATCAAAGAAATTGCAGCCATTAGAAAATTTACCGAGGAAACTATTTTGAGCCATTTAACCAAGTTGATT
>NZ_JAQTPQ010000289.1 GCF_028712645.1 Flavobacterium sp.
CTGATTGCTCTTGTAAAACCATTCGAGGATGCGGAAAAAAGGTAAGTACTAAACTTTCAAATTCATCGCTTTTTGTACTTTGAACAAGTTTTTCTAAGATTTTTTTATGCCCTATATGAACACCGTCAAAAGTCCCTAAAGTTAAAACCGTTTTTTTTGTGGATTTGAAATCATCTATGGAATGGAAAATCTTCAAAGTAATTATATTATAATGGTGCAAATTTAATGTCTGTAAAATCGAAAGGTTAAAATAATCTTGGAAAAATCATTTTCTTTTAAAACTTTTGACTTTCGACTTTGAGACTTTCGACTTTAAACTATTCTTTAATAAATTGTAATATTTTTTTAGCAGTATCTTTTATCACAGAAATAAAATAGATTCCGTTACTCAAAGTCGATGTATTTATTGTTAAATCTGGTTCAATTGAAACTTCTTTTTGACTAATTGTTTGCCCCAAACTATTATAAATAACGTAGCTATTAGGTAAACCAAATTGATACGGAATCCTTATATTTAAAGTCCCTCTTGTAGGATTAGGATATAAATAAATCTCATTTGATGTTTCAAATGCTATATTACCCAATGTATTAGTTGTAAAAGTAAAACTTTGACTTGAGGTAAATGATGAGCCAGAAGTAACAACGGTTAATCCATCTGTTGATTTAATATCATAATACCCATCTCCAGAAGCTCCACAACATATTCCATCTCCAGCTGAATCATTTATTGTAAAAGTATAGCATTGATTTGCGGGCAATGTCCAAGTTTGAGAAATTAGAGAGGGCAAGGGCAGTGTGCTTTTATCAGTATATGGTCCACCGCTATATAAAATAACTCCTGACCCATTTTTAATTTCCCAAGTTGTTTCAGAACCCCATAAATCTTGTTGTAATCTAAAATTATATGTAGTAAAAGTATGGTTTGGAGCTGCAGATGGAATAACAAAATTCCCAGAAGCAGTATTGTTTGTTGTTCTTTGATCAGTTCCTCCATTTGCTGAAGCAATACTTGCGCTTATTGTTCCATTTGATGGAGAATTTATTAGTATTGTAAAAGTATCATATTTGTTAGTTGCTAAATTACCTGTCCAATTATAAGCAATATTTGCACCGCCATTAATAGAATAATTTACTGTTGCAGCAGTTAAATTGCTTGTTCCTCTATTATAAATAGTTATTGTTTGTGTGGTTTGATTAGGCACAGCACCACATATTGATGCGGGACAGCTTGCTTCAAGCTTAACTTCGGCATCATAGCAAATAAAGCTATTGCTGAATTTTTAGTCGACGTTTTTAATGTACTTCTTCTCGCTGCATTATTCATAATAACAACCATTCTGTCTTTTTGATTTTGGGTAAAAATGTTCATACAAGCATCATCCGTATAATCCATATAATTTTCTACCATTTCATTGCCAACATTATCACAATCCAAAACAGATGGGCAGCCATAATTAGCGTCATGAGCCTTTGGAGTATCGGCACAAAAATCATCTCCACAAGCAGAGTCGCCCCAAATATGTCTTAAACCAAGCCAGTGTCCAACCTCGTGAGACATTGTCCTTCCTTTGTTGTATGTTGCATTCAACAAAAAAGTACTTGGTGTTGTATCATAATCAAGACTGCCAAATACATCATAGTTAGAAACTACCCCATCAGAATTTGCATTGCCACCAGATACATCGAGGCCTCCAAGCCCTGAACCATCAGGAAATTGCGCATAGCCTAAAAGAGTGTTGTCAGTAAATTCAACACTCCACATATTCATATATTGAGTAGGATCCCAAATAGTTGCTGGTTTTAATATGGCATCAATATCAACATCTGACCATGAGGATTGACAAAAACTCAATCTGTCAATTCCATTGGTTGGATTTCCATTTGGGTCTACTTTTGCCAATTCAAATTGAATTTGAGTATCTGCTCCCACAGGGTTTGTATTGTAACCTGGTGACCCAAATAATTTTCGATAATCTTGATTCATTACCGTAATTTGAGATTCTACTTGTGCGTCAGTAATGTTTGGAGCTACTCCAATGGCCTGACCACTATGAATAACGTGAACAACTACTGGAATGGTAATAATTCCACCAGATTGAGAACTGGTTTTCATCGATTTGTAACGACTAACCAAAGGAGCTACCCATGCTTCAAATTGAGCATCAGTCATTCTTTTAGCATCTTTTCCTTGGAGAAATTTCTCGTATTCAGTTGTGGCGCAACGAATATATTTGTTTTTTGGATTTACACTTTCTGCTTTAAGTTGTTTTCCAAATAAAGTCTTGTTGGCTGGTTTTGTGTTTTGACTGAAAGCAAAGCTTATTGAAAACAAGCAAACCATAACAAAAATTTTATGTGTAGAGATGAGGGTATTTCTTTTCATGATTTTTAAAAATAATTTGTAAAGTTAGTGTTTTTGCTAAATTTCAAATAAAAAAATAAAACATCTTGGATTTTTGCTGAAATTTATATTCTAGAAAAGGAAAAAAATAGTCAGTTTTTATTTGCCGTTAAAAGTTGTCATTGTATTTTCGAGTCCGGCTGTTCCAAACGATTTTATAATTTCTGAAGCTAATTCTAATCGTTCTGGGAGTTTTTCTTTTTCAATTTCATTCCATTCTCCAAGAACATAATCAACTTGTTTGCCTTTTTTAAATTCATCACTAATTCCAAAACGAAACCGAGTGTAATGTGTTGTATTTAAAATTGAATTGATGCTTTTAAGTCCGTTGTGTCCACCATCGCTTCCTTTTGGTTTAATACGAATAGTTCCAAAAGGTAAATTCAAGTCGTCAGTAATTATCATGCTGTTTTCAAGAGGAATATTTTCTTTATCCATCCAATATTTCACAGCTTTGCCGCTTAAATTCATATACGTATTGGGTTTTAAAAGCAAAAAAGTTCTTCCTTTAAATTTGTATTCGGCAAGCGCACCGAGTTTCACAGTTTCGAAGTTTAGACCTTCTTTTTTAGCTAGAAAATCAACAACTTTAAAACCAATATTGTGTCGTGTATTCACATATTCTGCACCAATATTCCCAAGTCCCACTATTAAAAATTTCTTCATACAATCAGCTGTATCTTCTTTTTGTTTTGATAAAAATATTTTCGAAAACCATTTTAGCATACCGCAAAAGTAAACTAATTTAAAAATGTATTACACTCACAAATAGGGTTCTGTTTAAAAAAACCAAGTCGCTACAAGAATAGCCGTAATCACACAAATTAAATCAACTAAAAGCATAGTCCCTAAAGCGTATCGGGTGTTTTTTATATTAACAGAACCAAAGTAAACCGCAATCACATAAAAAGTGCTTTCGGCACTGCATTGAAAAATACTACTCAACCTTCCCGTTAAGGAATCGGCTCCAAAAGTATTCATCGAGTCAATCAAAAATCCTCTTGATCCCGCAGAACTAAAAGGTCTTAGTAATGCTACAGGCAAAGCGTCGGTGATTTCTTTGCTAACTCCCATATTAGAAAAACCAAAAGCAATCCAATTACTAATAATTTCAAATAAGCCACTGTTTCTGAATAAAGAAATTGCCACCAACATTCCCAAAACATAAGGAAAAATGGTCACTCCGGTTTTAACACCATTATTGGCGCCTGCCACAAAAGCTTCATAAACCGTAGTATTTGCCTGAGTAAATTTTTTCTCTTTAAGAAAAGCAAAAATCAACGTAAAAACAATAATTCCCACCAATATTAAAGCCGAAAGATTAGAAGTAAAATAGTTTTTACCTATTAAATCCAAATGATTTACATACATCAACAAACCTACAATTGCAGCAATTAAAACCATTAATGAAATTACTAAAGAGGCACTTTTGAAATTAATTTTTTGTTTGATTCCCACAATTAAAAAAGCGGCAATTGTTCCAATAAAAGAAGTAATAATACAAGGCAACATCACATCGGCGGGATTGCTGGCATTGGCTGCAGCACGATAACCAATGATGGAAGTGGCAATCAAAGTAAGTCCCGAAGCGTGCAAACACATAAACATAATTTGGGCATCACTCGCCTTGTCTTTCTCAGGATTCAGTTCCTGCAAACTCTCCATCGCTTTTAATCCAAAGGGTGTGGCAGCTGAATCCAATCCCAAAAAATTGGCAGAAAAGTTTAAGGTCATATAAG
>NZ_JAQTPQ010000048.1 GCF_028712645.1 Flavobacterium sp.
TGTCGAAACACGAAGATATGTTTCCGAAAGGCGTTTACAAACCAATGGTAAAAACGCGTTCGATTGACGATGTGCCAATGTTGGGTTTGACGCTTTGGAGCGAAAAAATGGATGATTTCCAGTTGCGTCAAATTGCTGAGGAAGTAACTTCGGAGATTGAAAAAGTGAAAGATGTGGCGATTACCAAAGAAATTGGTGGTCGAAATAGAGAATTAAAAGTAGTTCTCGACAAAGATAAAATGGCCGAAAATGGCGTGGATGCTTTGGGAATTATGGGAATGATTCAAGCCAATAATGGAAGTTCGCAATCGGGAAGTTTTGTTAATAATGACCAAGAATATCTGGTTACTACAGGGAAATTTCTTTCGAATGCGGAAGATGTTGAAAGTTTAGTTGTTGGTGTAAATAAAAATATGCCTGTCTATTTAAAACAAGTTGCCACAGTTGAAGATGGACCTTCTACAGCTAGAAGTTATGTGTCTTTTGGTTACGGAAAAGCGAACGAAAAATTCAAAGCAGATCAATCGGAATATCCTGCGGTTACGATTTCTATCGGAAAAGTAAAAGGAGCTGATGCGATGAAAATTTCGGAGAAAATCATTTCTAGAGTGGAACTGTTGAAGAAAGATTTAATTCCAAGTGATGTTCACGTAGAAGTAACCAGAAACTACGGAGAAACGGCTTCTGATAAAGTAGGAGAGTTGTTAATGCACTTAGGAATTGCGATTATTGCAGTAACCTTTTTAGTGATTTTAGCGATGGGCTGGAGAGGCGGTTTAGTGGTATTCTTCTCAGTTCCGTTAACATTTGCTTTGACCTTGTTTGCTTATTATTTGTTGGGTTATACGCTGAATAGAATTACACTTTTTGCACTAGTATTCGTAGTGGGAATTGTAGTTGATGATAGTATTATCATTGCCGAAAATATGCACCGCCATTTCAAAATGAAACGACTGCCCTTCAAGCAAGCGGCTATTTATGCGATAAATGAAGTTGGAAATCCTACAATTTTAGCAACATTTACTGTAATTGCGGCGATATTGCCAATGGCTTTCGTGTCAGGAATGATGGGGCCTTATATGAGTCCAATGCCTATTGGTGCTTCGATTGCGATGATTTTATCTTTGTTTGTAGCTTTGACCGTAACGCCTTATTTAGGATACCATTTGCTTCAAGAAAAAGACGAGCAACAACACAAACACGAAGAAGGAATGGAAACGAGTTGGGTGTATAAAATATACAACAAACTCGAAAGACCTTTATTGGACAGCAGTTCGAAAAGAAGAATTCTTTTGCTTGTAACTGTTGTTTTATTAATCGGTTCGGTAACGATGTTTTTCACTAAATCAGTTGTGGTGAAAATGCTTCCATTTGATAATAAAAACGAATTTCAAGTGGTAATTGATATGCCCGAAGGAACGACATTGGAACGCACTGCAGCAGTTACCAAAGAAATTGCACAATATCTTTCGACCAAACCTGAAGTGGTGAATTACCAAAATTATATTGGAACATCGGCGCCGATAACTTTCAACGGATTGGTGCGTCATTATGATTTGCGTGGTGGAAGTAATATGGCAGATATTCAAGTGAATTTGTTGCACAAAGAAGACAGAAAACTACAAAGTCACGATATCGCCAAAGAAATGCGTCCTGAGATTCAGAAAATTGCCGAGAAATATGGTGCAAACGTAAAAGTAATTGAAGTTCCACCAGGACCTCCTGTACTTTCTACTTTGGTTGCTGAAATTTATGGACCTAATTACAAAGACCAAATAAAAGTAGCCAATCAGGTAAAAGATATTTTGAAAAATACTTCGGATATTGTGGATATTGATTGGACGGTTGAAGACAATCAAGTGGAATACAAACTGGAAGTGGACAAAGAAAAAGCAATGCTAAACGGAATTGCTCCGCAACAAGTAGTGGGAAATTTGACTTATTTATTGAAAGAATATCCTGTTTCTAATTTGTATGACGAAAACTCGTATGACAATGTGGGCATCGTACTTTCGCTTGACGACAAGGACAAAACAAGTTTGCAAGACATTCAAAACTTAAAAATCAAAGGAAGTCAGGGGAATATGATTCCGGTGAGTGATTTGGTAAAAGTGGTTCGTGATACTTTGCAAAAAACAATCTACAGAAAAGACCAAAAACGCGTGGTTTATGTAACGGCCGATATGGCTGGAGCTTTAGAAAGTCCTGTTTATGCGATTCTAGGAATGAATGAGAAATTGGCTAAAATGAAGATGCCAAAAGGCTATAAAGTAAGCGAATTGTATATGGAACAACCTACAGATGAAAGTGATTTTACTGTAAAATGGGATGGTGAATGGCAAATTACATTAGAAGTTTTCCGTGATTTAGGTGTAGCATTTATGGTGGTTATTGTCATTATTTATATGTTGATTGTGGGCTGGTTTCAAAATTTTAAAACACCAATGGTAATGATGCTTGCTATACCACTTTCGTTAATCGGAATTGTATTTGGACACTGGTTGTTGAGTGCTTTTTTTACAGCGACTTCTTTCATAGGAATGATTGCTTTGGCTGGTGTAATGGTTCGAAACTCGGTTTTATTGATTGACTTCATCGAAATCCGACTCAACGAAGGAGTGCCAATTAAACAAGCGATTATCGAGGCTGGTGCAGTAAGAACAACGCCTATTTTATTAACAACTGGAGCGGTAGTTATTGGTGCATCAATTATATTATTTGACCCCATTTTCCAAGGATTAGCAATATCATTAGTGTTTGGAGCTATTGTTTCTACAGTATTAACATTGCTTGTAGTGCCAATTATTTATTACATTACTGAGCGAAAAAAATGGGAATCCTCCCCCGACCCCTCCAAAGGAGGGGAGATAGAAGAGGAAAATAATGACTCTGATTTTCTAAACCAATAACATTTTAAATTAAAGAAATATGAAACTATTACTCATTACCGCAGTAAAAGAATTCGAAAATGATATTAAGAAGATACTTAAGAAATCTAAAGTTAAATCATTTTCTTATAAGGATGTAAAGGGATTTAAAGACAATTCCGAAGATGCTATGGAAGGAAATTGGTTTGCTACCAATATGCAAGAAACAGAATCCATACTTTTCTATGCTTTTGTTCAAAAAGAAAAAGTAGATTCTCTTTTTGAATTAGTGGGATTGTTTAATAAAGAACAAGTATCAAAATCAAACATTCACATTGCAGTTCTTAACATCGAAAGATGTAGCAAATAAAAATTAATTAATTTAAAACAGAAAATATGAAAAACAGAATCGTAAGAGCTATTGCAGGTACTTTTATACTTATCAGTTTGTTATTAGCCATTTATGTCAATCAAAACTGGTTATGGTTTACTGCTTTTGTAGGAGCCAATTTATTGCAATCTTCTATCACCAAATGGTGTTTGATGGATGATATTTTGACTAAACTAGGAGTAAAAGACTAATTCATAATTATTTTGTCTTGTATAGAAAACGAGGATGCCCTAAAGGATATCCTCGTTTTTATTTTTATTCTATCTATCTTTCTTACAGGATATTAAATTTAATATCGTAACTTTAATCTGTTTTAAATGTAATACCTATTCGCTATGGATTTAAGTAAATACAATCAAAAACGAGATTTTAATTCGACTACAGAACCCAAAGGGGAGATAAAAAAATCAAAAAACGAATTGATTTTTGTAGTACAAAAACACGCAGCTTCCCAATTGCATTATGATTTCCGTTTGGAAGTAAATGGTGTTTTAAAAAGTTGGGCCATTCCAAAAGGACCATCTATGAATCCTGAGGAGAAAAGATTAGCAATTTTAGTTGAAGATCATCCTTATGCTTACAAGGATTTTGAAGGAACTATTCCTGAGGGAAATTACGGAGCGGGAAAAGTTATCGTTTGGGACAACGGAACCTATACTTTGAACGATGATGATAATGCAGTCCAAACTAAATTTAAATCAGATTTAAAAAAGGGTCTTCTTAGTTTTATCCTTAGTGGCAAGAAATTAAAAGGGGAATTTACATTAGTGCGATTAAAAATTCCTCAAAAAAATGCTTGGCTTTTGATGAAAAAGAAGGACGAGTTTGCGACTTCGACTAATATTCTAAAAGATAACAAATCGGCGATTTCTGACTTGTCTTTGTAAAATTAGAAAAGATTCTCATAAATCACTTTTCCACCATATAAGATACAAAGTAACGAAGAGACAATGATTAGTCCCATTTGTAGTTTTTGGGATTTCAATATCGATTTTCCGTAAGGCAGACTAAATAACCCCGACGCTATAAACATTCCTATTATGGAACCGATTCCAAAAATCAAGATATAGGTTAACCCTTCTAGAGTAGATTTCATTTGAGAAAGTACTAAAACAACTAAGGCACCACTTCCTGCCAAACCATGAACCAACCCCACTCCAAAAGCGGCACTAAAACTATTCGATTTATTGGGATGAGTGTGATTTGAAGCGGAAATAATATGCGAATGTGTATAAGTGTGTGAATGCAAATGGCTTACAGGATCCGTATTGGAAAGAGTATGACTATGCGAATAAGTATGGCTGTGTGTATTTTTTTTGAATAATTTTGACAAGCGATAAATACCTAAAAAAACTAACATCAAACCAACCGTGGCTTCCAAATAACTAAAAATGTGTTCGCTGACGCTAACTTTAAAACCTATCATTAAAACAGCTACTACAAAAATGGTAAGTGTGTGACCAATTCCCCAATAAATACCATCTTTTACAGATTCTTTGAGGTTGTTTCTATTAGTCACTAAGCTATTGACCGCCAATAAATGATCGGCTTCAAAAGCGTGTTCCAGTCCAGCATAAGCGGTAATTAAAATTCCAATCATTTTTTAAACAGAATAATGATAATAAGCAGCACAAGCACCTTCTGATGAAACCATTGGAGCTCCAAGAGGATTGGATGGTTTGCAAGTTTTGCCAAATTCAGGACATTCGTGAGGTTTTTTGATTCCTTTTAGAATTTCACCTGCAATACAGTTTTTGTCTTTTTCGCTAGGTGCTACTTCGATGGAAAACTTGCTATTGGCGTCGTATTTTTTATATTTTTCAGTCATTACAAAACCACTTTCCGGAATTTTGCCAATGCCTCTCCATTCTTGTTCACCAATTTCGAAAACATCATAAATTACTTCTTTGGCTTTTAGATTGCCTTCTGGCTTTACCATTCGTTTGTATTGATTGTCCACGAAATAATCGCCATTTTCTAATTGAAGTATAGCGTGATAAATTCCTTGAACCAAATCAGCAGGTTCAAATCCTGTCACCACAAGCGGAATTTTAAATTTCTCAGCAATAGGATGATATTCGTCCAATCCCATAATGGTGCACACGTGACCCGCAGCTAAAAAAGCATCGATGGTACAAAATTTGTCCGATAAAATAGCTTCCATTGCGGGCGGAACCAAGACGTGAGAAACCAAAATAGAATAATTATTTAAACCCAATTTATCTGCGTGAATGACAGAAAGTGCATTACTTGGAGCGGTTGTTTCAAAACCAACAGCAAAGAAAACCACTTCTTTATCAGGATTTGCAGCAGCAATATTTACAGCTTCGAGTGGGGAATACAAAATTCTCAAATCGCCACCATCAGCTTTAGCTTGAAGTAAACTTTTTGTGGAACCCGGAACCCGAATCATATCACCAAATGAACAAACAATTACGCCTTGTTTCAACAATTCAATGGCTTTATCAATCAATGAAATAGGAGTGACGCAAACAGGACAACCTGGGCCGTGAATCATTCTCACTTCTTTGGGAAGCAACTCAAGCAATCCGTTTTTCACCAATGAATGAGTTTGACCTCCACAAATTTCCATTATGTTCCAAGGTTTCGTAGCTATTTTCTTTATCTCAGATAGATAATGTTTTACGAGTTCTGGATTTCGGTATTCGGTTAGGTATTTCATTGGATTTAATTTTTTAAACGATCTCTATCAATTCTATAATAAAGATAAGAGTGGTGTTGGGTTGAATCATTGGTTGTGCACCATATTCTCCATAAGCCAAATGATGCGGAATGTATAATTTCCAACGAGAACCTACTGGCATCAATAGCAACGCTTCTTGCCAAGCCAAAATGGTTTCGGCTAATTGCAAGTCTATGGCACCGGTATCTTTGGTCGAATCAAAAACATCTTTGTTTAATAAAGTGCCTTCGTAAATTACTTTTACAGTATCATTAATAGTTGGAATTTCTCCATTTCCCTGTGCCAGAATTTCAAATTGCAAACCGCTTTCGAGTGTGATAACTCCTTCTTTTTTGGCGTTTTCCTCCAAGAATTTTCTACCTATTTCAGCGTTTTTATCTTTTTGATCTTCTTGAAGCAATGCCACATAGTTTTGAAAAATATCAATGGCTCTTTTTTGGGTAATCTTTGGATAAGAATCATTAAAAACCGATTTCATTCCTTCAATATAATCATCATATTTTATTTCGTCAAAACCAATGTCTTTGAGGCTTTGCGCCATAATTACTCCAGCAGAATAGGATATTTTATCAGATTCATCTGTTTTCCCTATGGTTCCCAACAATTCGTTTATGTTCATATTTTTTAAAATTAATTTTTAATATTTAGGTAATAATTCAATTGTCCGAAAGAAATGTTTTCGTCGTTTGGCGATAGATTTTCGTGAAAATGAAGCTCAAAATCTTTAGATAAAAATTCGATAATCATATCTACCAAAAGAGAGTTTTGAAAAACCCCACCACTGAATGCTAAAGTACGAATTTTATTGCTTGATGCTATTTTTTCGATGCACTTAATTAATGTATAATGAAAGTTTTTAGCTATTTCTCCAACTGAAATTCCATTTATTTTTGCAGTAATAATTTGGTCAAAAAGTAGTTTTGTTGGAATGATATTTTCGCTGAATTCGATATTTTCTAGATAATCAATTAATTCTTTTTTTGAAGTTGAGAATTCCTTTTGAGCTATTTTCTCCAAATAAATGGCAACTTCTCCTTCAAAATAAATGGGTTGATGAAATCCTAATACAAACCCTACAGCATCAAATAACCTGCCCATCGATGAGGTTTGAATAGTTGGATTTTGTATGGCTTTCGAATAAATATTCCATTCATTATCATCGAAATGGTCTCTAAAAAATGGATTTGAATCACTGATGGACAAAGCTGAAATCTTGGGATTTTTAGACATTTTATCGCCAAGAACCCAAGGATAATAATCCAAATGCCCAATTCTGTTGATTTCTTTATTATGATATTCGAAAAATTCTCCTCCCCAAATTTGTTTATCGTCTCCAAAACCAATGCCATCCCAAATAATACCAAGTATTTTATTTTCAGTTTTCCACAGCTTTTTTTCACCAATAATTGCTGCAAAATGCGCTTTATGATGCTGGATTTTTTGATAATGAATTTGGTTTTCTTGATGAACTATACTTTCTGCTAATCTGGAACTCACATATTTTGGATGAGCATCAAACAAAACTACTTCGGGCTCAAAACTGAATATTCGAGTGTATTCTTCTATCGTTTTTTCAAATCTTAAATAGGTGTCATAATTAGACAAATCGCCAATGTATTCGCTTACATAACAATTGCTGTTAGGCAAAATAGTAATGGTGTTTTTTAAATCGCTGCCAAAACATAGTATTTTTTCCTTTCTTTCTGTGGTTTTAAATTCTAATAAATTGGGAGCAAATCCGCGAGACCTCCTCAGAATTATTTTTTGTGAATTTTTTTCCGTGAATTTCATCACCGAATCATCCTGTGGATGAAGCACATTCAAGGAATTATGTAGAAAATAATCAGCGATTTCTTTTAATGTTTTTGTAGCTTCTTTTTCGCTTGAACAAATGGGCGAACCGTGAAAATTAGCACTTGTGGCAATGATAGGTTTTCCGAAATTTTCCATCACTAATTTCAATGTTCCAGAATTTGGAATCATTGCACCGATAGTTTCAAGATTCGGTGAAATTTGATTGATAGCTAAATCGGATGCATTTTCTAGTTGTAAAATAACAATTGGAGCTTCGGTAGAATTAAGTAAATTACTTTCTAAATCATCTATTTTTAGATATTTTCCTATTGATTCCGTGTTTTTGAACAAGACTGCAAAAGGTTTTGTGGGTCTTTTTTTTCGAGTTCTCAATTCTTTTACAGCTTCATTATTAGTTGCATCACAAATCAATACATAACCAGCCGTATTTTTTAAGGCAATTATATTTCCTAATGTTAGTTTTTCGGCTATTATTTTGAATATTTCAGTGTTTTTTTCTGATAAAATTTCTCCTAAATTAGTGGTGAATTTTAGAGTAATTCCGCAATTTGGGCAAGAATTTGTCTGGGAATGGAACCGAATGTCATTACTGTTTTTGTATTCCTGTAAACAATTTCCGCACATTGTAAAATCATCAATGCTGGTATTAATTCTCTCGAAAGGAAATTTTTTGGTAATGGTATATCTTGGTCCACATTGGGTGCAAGTGGTAAAAGGATAGTAATATCGGGGATTTTCAGCATCCAGAATTTCATTCGAGCAACTTTCGCAAATCGCAAAATCAGGAGTTAACGGAATATCAATGAGTAGGTTGTGAGCTGTGGGTTTTATGACGAAATCATCAAATATTTCTGAAGATGAAATTTTATTTATTTGAGAAGATGTAATCTCGGAACTTTGGGGTTTTTGAAGGAGTATTTGTTTGTAAAAATCATCTATAGTGTTCTCATCGGCAGCTACATTGATTAAAACTCCCAATTCATTATTGGTTACAAAACCTTTTATATTCAATTTTTTAGCCAAATTGAATATAAAAGGTCTAAAACCAACACCCTGAACTCTTCCAGAAATTACTATTTCAAAAGTGCTAGGATTCAATTAGTACACTGTTTTTTGTTTTTAATTCTTCTATTAAATCGAGTATCTTGGTTTTTAAATTAGACAATGAAGCTTTAACTTTAGGAGATAACTCGGTAACCATTGGATCCATATTGTCAATAGAAACGGTGTAAAGATAGATGTCTGGCATTCGACCAAACATGGTTAGGATTTCGACCATATCTTTTAATCCAAAGTTATGTCCGCTCAATGATAAAGGGAAATCATTCGAGAATTTGGGTTTCAAAAGGCTAATGGTTCCCGCTTCTTTTCCATCCATTGTTGCATCAACAATAATAGCAACAGAATGACTTTCAAGATAGGGAATGAGTAGGAATCCACCAGTTCCACCATCCATCAAAGTGATGTTTTTTGAAAATTCAGATTCATCTAAAGAATTAACAAAATGTACGCCTACGCCTTCATCTCCCATTAAATAATTGCCGATTCCCAATAGTAAAATTTTGTTACCATTGTTATGAAATCCGTCTGAAACGTGTGGAAATAATTCTTCTGCCATTTCTATATTTTTTAGCTATTAAAAAAATTCCCTGATATTTTCAGGGAATTTTATTAACCAATTCTACTTTATTTATTTTTTCTCGGCTTCTTTTTTAGCTCTTTCAGCTCTTACGAATTTATAGCCACTTACCATTGCTGATGTTTCGCCTCGGCCTTCCAACCAATCATGATAAAGAACAAGGTACACATGAACCAATGCGAACAAAATGAATCCCCACATAGTTAAATGGTGCAAAACTCTAGTGTTCATATCGCCACCTAAAAATTCTGGAACCCAAGCAAATATTTTTGGTAAAAACCAAGTTGCATTAGCTGAATATAATCCAAAACCTGTGAAAATCATTATTAATGCCATAACAAACATAACCAAATAGGAGATGGCAGCAACATTATTATGACCTACATGTATATTTTTATAATCATACGTTTTTTCGTTTTGGAGAAAAACATCATATTTGATGGTATGCCAAGCGTTTGAAAGTCCCTTTTTGTTAAAGGGAATAAATACTCTCCAGTTGGCAAATTTATTACCTTTAAATGCCCAATATACTCTCATAATCAAGACTGCTACCATCAAATAGGCACTCATAAAATGAATCATTCGGATGTATCCGAACCAAAATTGTTCAGAAGCTTCATTCAGCGACATAAGTGCTGGTGGGTGTGATATTAATAATCCAGTGATAATTAAAATCGTTATTGCCAGTGCATTAACCCAATGAAATAGCCTGACTGGCAGTTGCCATATATAAGCTCTTTTATATTCTTGTATTGCCATAAAAAATTATTTAAAGGGATGCATTATACGTTACAAACAGAGATATCATTCACTTGATTAATGATGTTGCCATTCTCGTCATACAAATGCACTGCGCAAGCAATACAAGGGTCGAATGAGTGAATAGTTCTAATAATTTCCAATGGAAGTTCAGAATCAGCTACTGGAGTATTTAATAAAGCACTTTCGTAGGGTGATCTTTGTCCTTTTGGATCTCTAGGAGAAGCATTCCAAGTTGAAGGAACAACTTGTTGATAATTTTCAGTTTTACCATCTTTTATCACAATCCAGTGGCTTAATGCACCACGAGGAGCTTCAACTAAACCTACACCTTTAGCTTCAGAAGGCCAAGAGGATGTTTCCCATTTTTCCATATTAGACATTCTGGTATCTCCATTCTTGATATTGTTGATAAGAGTGTCAAAGAACTCTAAATTCCATCCAGCTACTAATTGCGTTTCCAATGCTCTTGCAGCTGTTCTTCCTAAAGTGGAGAAAAGAGCTCCAGCAGGAACTTGCAGTTTAGAAAGGGTGGCATCAACAATTTCTTTGTATTCAGGTCTTCCCGACGCATATCCTATTAATGTTCTTGCTAAAGGACCTACTTCCATTGCCTGACCTTTCCATCTTGGAGTTTTGATATAACTGTATTTTTGTTCTACATCAAGATGGGTGTAAGGGGGTTTTGGCCCCGTATAATGTATATTTGTTTCTCCACTCCAAGGATGTTTACCTGCGTTTCCATCACCAGAATAATCATACCAAGAATTATTTACATATTCTTCTACAGTTTTTAAATTTCGCAAATCAAGATCATGCACTTTCGATAAATCTTTGTTTAATATTACTCCCGATGGAAATTTGAAAGTACTATTATCTGTATTATTGTAACCCTGCATTGGTAAATCTCCGAAACTCATAAAATTATGGAATCCACCTATGGCTCCCCAATCTTTGTAGAAACCAGCAATAGCAAGAACATCCGGAATATATACTTGTTCTACAAACTCTTTGCCTTGAATTAATAATTTTTGAACCATTGCTAATCTTTCTGCATTCAAACCGCTAGCATCATCAAGATTAATAGCACAAGCCATACCACCAACTAAATAATTAGGATGTGGATTTTTCCCTCCAAAGATAGCGTGCACTTTTACTATTTCTTTTTGCCATTCTAATGCTTCTAGATAATGCGCAGTTGCCATTAAATTAGCTTCTGGTGGGAGTTTCATTGCTGGGTGACCCCAATAGCCATTAGCGAAAATTCCCAATTGTCCACTTTCTACAAATTTTTTCAGTCTTTTTTGCAAATCAGAAAAATAGCCCGGTGAACTTTTTGGCCAATTAGTTATACTTTGAGCCAATTGCGAAGTTTTCACTGGGTCTGCACTTAATCCGCTTACA
The DNA here is from genome assembly GCF_028712645.1 of Flavobacterium sp. Lineage (GTDB taxonomy): Bacteria > Bacteroidota > Bacteroidia > Flavobacteriales > Flavobacteriaceae > Flavobacterium. Next base: position 11,580 of record NZ_JAQTPQ010000048.1, read on the forward strand.
ACATCCACCCAATCAAAAGCATGAAGGTGATAAAAGTGAACCACGTGATCATGAAGATACAATGCTCCAGTCATGATGTTTCTAACCATTTCAGCATTGGGTGGTACTTTGATTCCAAGGGCATCTTCAACAGCTCTAACAGATGTTGTTGCGTGTACAGTTGTGCAAACTCCACAGGTTCTTTGAACAAAAGCCCAAACATCCTTAGGATTTCTTCCTTTAACAATATTTTCGAGACCTCTTACCATTGTCGAGGACAAAAAAGCTTCTTGTATAGTTCCGTCCGAAATTTCTACTTCTGCTCTTAAATGTCCTTCAATTCTTGTAATTGGGTCAACTACGATTCTTTCTGCCATCTTGTATTATTTTTTGATTTATTAATCTTTAATTTTTGATTCAACTTTTTCACCTTCTGTAATTCTTCTGTCTAATTCTTTCCTTTTAGAAACATTAGAAAGAACAGCATGGGCAGCAACTCCAATACCTACAGCACCAAGAGCAACTTTTCCTAAAGTGTCAGCATCGCTTTCGATTCCGCCTCCAATGGCAAGGTCACGAGAGTAGAAACTTCCAGCATCCCAAAAATCCTTGGCACTACAACCTAAACAGCCATGTCCTGATTGAATAGGGTAACTAACGCCTCCGTTCCATTTGATGTTACCACAAGCATTGTAAGTTGTAGGTCCTTTACAACCCATTTTATACAAACAATATCCTTTTTTGGCGTTTTCATCATCGAAATTTTCGACAAATAATCCTGCATCAAAATAGGGTCTTCTGTAGCAACTGTCATGCACTCTTTTAGAGTAGAAAGCTTTTGGTCTTCCAGCGGAGTCGAGTTCAGGAAGTCTCTCGAATGCTACAACGTGAACAATAATTCCTGCCATAACTTCACCAATAGGAGGACAGCCCGGAACATTGATTATTGGTTTGTCTGTAATTATATCTTGAATAGGAACTGCTCCAGTTGGATTCGGTTTTGCAGCTTGAACGCATCCTGTAGTTGCGCAACTTCCCCAAGCAATTATGGCTTTGGCTCCAGCAGCAGCTTCTTTTACTATTTCGATAGCGCTTCTACCTCCAATGCAACAATAATTCCCATCGTCTCCCAAAGGAATAGAACCTTCAACACAAAGGATATATTCTCCTTTGTATTTATCCATAGTGGCTTTCTTAGCTGCTTCGGCTTGATGTCCGGAAGCTGCCATTAATGTTAAGGTGTAATCCAATGAAATTTTATCCAATATAATATCGGCAACAATAGGGTGATCAGAACGAATGAAGGACTCACTACAACACGTGCATTCTTGGAAATGTTCCCAAATAACAGGTAATCGTGGTTTTGTTGATAATGATTTAGCGATTTGCCCCAATGCGGATGATTCTACACCCATATAGGCGCCAATAAATGCAACAAACTTTAAAAAATCTCTTCGATTGTATCCTTGTCTAACGATACTTTCGTAATAAGTTTCATTTGTTTTGATTTTTTGTCCCATAATAATTTAATTTTAATTACGCAATAAATTTAATAATTTTTATGATACATTTTACTACAACGTTATATTTAGAATGAGACTTAATAAAAGATTGCTAATTTTGTGAATTTAATAATAATTTAACAATATAGATGTCGTAATAATTTTACTATATTTGTCATAGAAGAATTTTTAAGATAAAAAAGTTCTATTAAATCGTTGAATTAAATTGTATGCACGAACTTTCCATTGCAACGTCTATTATTAAAACCGCCGAGAAAGAGGTAGAAAATGGTGATGGAAGAAAAGTTTTAGAAATATATTTAGAAATTGGAAAACTCTCAGGAGTTGAAATCCAATCTTTGAATTTTGTATGGGAACTTAGTACAAATGGAACTGTTTTGCAGGATTCGAAAGTAATAATTACGGAACCGGAAGGAAAGGCAATTTGTGCCGAATGCGATACGGAATATCCATTAGAAAAAATATTTGACTGCTGTCCTAAATGCAACAGCCCATTCAAAAATATAATTTCGGGTAAAGAATTAAAAATTAAAAAATTAATAATCAACTAACAGTAATAGTATGTGTGTAACTTGTGGATGTAGTTCAGACGAAAACGAAATTAAATTCATAAATGTTAATGGCAAAGCCGTTCAACATTCTCACACCCATAGTCATGGAGATGTACATCATAGCCACGATCATAGTCATGACCACGACCATAGTCATACTCACGACCATCATCATGAAGATCACAGCCACATTCATATAAATGCCAAAGAAATCAATTTGGAAAAAGAAATTTTGCACAAAAATGATTTATTGGCCGAAAGAAATAAAGGCTATTTTGAGGCCAAAAATATATTTGCAATTAACCTCGTTAGTTCTCCAGGTTCGGGGAAAACATCTTTGCTGGAACGCACTATTGCCGACTTGAAAAACGAAATTTCATTTAATGTAATCGAAGGTGACCAGCAAACAACAAATGATGCTGATAGGATTGCAGCTCTCAAAGTTCCTGTAATCCAAATCAACACAGGCAAAGGATGTCACCTTGATAGCGAAATGATAGCCAAGGCGGTTAAGGAGCTTTCTCCAAAAGAAGGTTCCTTAATGATGATTGAAAATGTGGGGAATTTAGTTTGCCCTTCGATGTTTGATTTAGGTGAAAATATTCGAGTAGTAATTATTTCTATCACAGAAGGCGAGGACAAACCTATTAAGTATCCGGATATGTTTTACGGTTCACAAGTTTGTATCATCAATAAAATTGATTTATTACCTTATTTAAAATTTGATATTGAAAAGTTGAAGGATTATGCTAAAAAAGTAAATCCTAATCTTGAGTTTTTTGAAGTTTCTGCTTACACAGGAGAAGGTTTAGACTCTTGGTACAATTTTTTAAAAAAATCTTTAAAATCATAATAATATGTGTTTAGCTGTCCCAGGAAAATTAGAAAAAATAGTAGCCGAAATAGATGAAACATTCAGAATTGGAAGTGTATCATTCGAAGGAGTGATAAAAGAAGTCAATCTGGCCTTGGTTCCAGACGCTAAAATTGGAGATTACTTATTGGTACACGTTGGAGCTGCTATCGGAATAATAAACGAAGAAGAAGCAAGAACTACAATGGAAGTACTCAAACAAATGGGCGAAGAAATCTAATTATTTTTCAAAAACATTCTATACAATTAATGCAAAACCTACAAGATAATTCAGAAAAAATAAACCTGCATCACGGTAGTGGAGGCGAGCATACGACCAAGCTTTTAAACGAAGTGATTTTCAAACATTTGAATAATCCAATTCTCAACGTAAGACACGATGGTGCTTTTCTTGATATACAAGGAAAATTGGCTTTTTCTACAGACAGTTATGTTATTCATCCCATTTTCTTCAAAGGAGGCAACATTGGAGAATTAGCCGTAAACGGAACAGTAAATGATTTGTCAATGTGTGGTGCCATTCCTAAATATCTTTCCTTAGCTTTTATTATTGAAGAAGGATTTGGGGTTGACGAGTTTACCGAAATCATCAAATCTATCCGAAAGACTGCCGATAAAGCGGGTGTTTTCATCGTAACTGGAGATACGAAAGTGGTCGAAAAAGGGAAAGGAGACAAGATTTATATTAATACATCAGGTGTTGGTGTTTTACACGAAAATGCGAATATTAGTATCAACAGGATTCAACCTGGAGATTCTATAATAGTCAATATGCCAATTGCTTCTCACGGAATGGCAATAATGTCTGAAAGGGAAGGGCTACAGTTCGAAAGTGAAATTCTAAGTGATACAAATAATCTCAATATTATAGTAGAAAAATTGATGGATAAGTGCGGAGCTGATGTCCATTTCCTCAGAGATGCCACTCGTGGTGGACTCGCATCCGTTTTGCACGAAATAACTACTGAAAGTAATCTCGGAATGCTTTTGGAAGACGAAAAAATACTTGTCGATACTCAAGTCAAAAGTGCCTGTGAAATTCTTGGATTAGATCCTTTGTATGTGGCCAATGAAGGCGTTTTTGCCTGTATTGTTTCAAAATCTGTAGAAAATGAAATAATAGAAATTTTAAAATCGCTAGGTCAAAATCCTTCTATTATTGGGGCAATTACTACTGAAAATAAATCTAAAATTATTCTCGAAAGTGCCTTTGGAGGAAAAAGAGTGGTGAGCCCTTTGATTGGCGAACAATTACCTCGAATTTGCTAACAGTTGATTCAGATTTTCTGTGGAGTAAATTTAAAAATTGCACTAATATTTTTATCAAAATTAGCTTTAATTTTAAGTGCAATTAAGAACACTTATTTTTAATTATGATAGTTGTAAATACAACATATTTTAAGTAATCTAGTTCATTATCCGCTATTTATGCGTAACTTGGCATTGGCTATTGCCACAATTATTTACTAAATATTTACGATTATGAAAAATTTAGGCCTATTATTTTTGTCGCTAACTTGCATTGCATTTGTAAGTTGCAAAAAGAATCAAAGTCAACCAGTTGAAGGAGTTCCTCAAGTTCAGGCAGAAATGCCAATAAGTAAACAGTGCTATAAAGCAATTTATGAACAAGATACTGTTGATTTAGAAGTTAGCACTTTAAAAGACGGAGCAATAACCGGGAATATGGAGATGAAAGTTTTTAATATGCCGAACAAGGTTGGAAAAATTGCTGGAGAATTTCGTGGAGACACCTTATTTGCATCCTATACTTTTATTCAAGGAACAAATGATAAAATTACTTATAAAAACCCAATGGCATTTTTAAAGAAAGGAGAAGAACTCATTTTAGGTAATGGAAAAATAGAAAATAATATGGGTGCGTCTTATTTTGTTAAAGATACACCAATCGAATTTGAACAAGTAAAATATAAATTTTCAAAAGTGGACTGCATTGATAAATAAGAACAATTTTTGGAGTTAAAAAGTTAATTTTTTAATAATTTCTACCCCAAGGATGCTTTACCAAATAATTATCACAACTCGAGCATTCACGGCCTATTTGCCAAGTCAATGAAATTTCATGCACACCATGGGTATTCCCCATTTGTGAAGTACTAATATCATAAGAATAGCCAAATACAAAACGATCTAATTGAATAGAACCAAAAAGATTTAAAGAGGTTAATAGTTGACTATTGTTGCTTTTTCCTTCTGGATTAGTCGCTGCAAGGACTCCAATAATAAAAGGTTTAAATTCTAAAGCTGTTCCAAAATCCAATCGGTTATATTGCGCTTGACGCATATAATTGGCAGTGAATAACACATTAGTCTGATCGGGAAAAAAAGACAGATGGGTATCATCCAAACTCAAGGAATATCCACAATGAAGACTTAAAAATAGTTCCAATGGAACGTTGGCATAATCCGTAAATGCAATATTAGGTTTATTCAAGTGCTTTAATGAAGCACCAAACCAAGCTTTATCACTATACAATACTATTCCAGATGAAAAATCAAAAAAACTAATATAATCATTATTATTTAAAACACTAGGGTCAACACTTCCTCCACTTATTGTTCCGTTATTGATATTGATTTGGTCTTCTAATAAAAGCCCATTGAAATTATAATTTTTATGACCATAACCTGCTTCTATACCCAATCTAAATCTCCAATCATTACTTAGATTGACATTGTATGAATAAACACCATTAATTTGGATGTAATTATAATTGGTAAAAACTTCTCGTTGATTCAAAATGGTCAAACCTAATCCCATATCTCTTTCTCGACCAATCGGGCCATTAACAAAAGCATATTCGGTATCAATTCTTCTACTTTCATTTGGCCATTGAGATCGATGTATAAGACCTGTGTATCCTGTAACCAAAGTGCCTGTAAATGCAGGATT
>NZ_JAQTPQ010000049.1 GCF_028712645.1 Flavobacterium sp.
AAAAACACGTTCAGGCAAAATTATGCGTCGAATTCTTCGAAAAATAGCCGAAGGTGATTTCTCTAGTTTTGGAGATACGACTACTTTATTGAATCCAGAAATTGTGGATGAAATAAAAAACGGAAAACTATAAAAACCGGATTAATTCAAATAAAAAAGGCAGTGCAAAATGCACTGCCTTTTTTTAAACTAAGTGTGTTTATTGTTTTATAAACTTAAGGACTTTAACTTCATTGTTATCATTTAAAGTTCTTACAAAGTACATCCCTTTAGCAAGGTCACTAATTGTATATTGATAACCTTTTGATTGTTCCGAATTGAAACTTTTTACTAATTGTCCAGTCATTGAATATATTTCCAACTTAGAAGAATTTGTATTTAAAGTAAAATAGTTCGAAGATGGATTTGGATACAAATGTATTTCCTCAATAAATTCATAATTAGTTGTTCCTAAAGTTGACTTTTGGTTACCATAAATCAAGAACTGTCCCGACGGAATTGTCAAAGGCACACTAACATCCGTAACGTTGATACTTGTATTATCCATTAAATTATACCAAGTTCCTGTGTAAGGAAAGCTAGGTACTATAGTTAAGCTAGCCACTGAAAAATTACAAAGAACCACAACATTTTTAAGCTGTGATGAAAGTAACGAATTGTCATAAATATAGATTCTTTGCTTCACATTGTTAGCGTCAGGACTAATTACATAGCTACCTTCAAAAATAGGCTCTTGAATTTTTAAAGCAATCATTTTTGACCAATCATTATAAATTTTTAATCTTTGAGAAACGCCTAACCAATTATCTGTCCATTGTGGTTGAGGTTTTGTATTAAGCTTACAGTCACCAGCAGTAAGATCTGTTTCGGTATTAACGGTTCCATTATTACAGTCATAAATAGAGTTTTGCATCCCTAAATCAGCAAAGTGCCAAATCATTTTTGGACCAGGAACTAGCAAGGAAGCTGCTCCAATAGCAGACATTCTCGCTAATGAGTTATTCAAGTTATTTAAGGGTGTTAATACATTCGGATTTCCATAAGTCATTGCACTATACATCAACCGTTCTTTGTCATGACTTTCAGGATAACCCATTAATCTTTTTGCTGTAAATCCATGAGCATCGGACCCAATTCTACTGATATCACCTCCTGTAGCCCAACCCTCGATGAGTTGAGAATAAGGATAGGTCATTTCACCCCACATCATTACTCCTTTGCTCGGCGTTTCACCAATCCTATAATTGGCCCATTGTTGCTCCTCACTATCAGAACCTAGATGTTCAAAAATTGCATAATGTGTTGGGTCAAGACTCCAAGAATAATCAGCATAATCTTTAAGAATAGGAACTCTGTCTGATGGAGAACCATTTGTACAAGCATCATCACCAGCAGAACACAATTGTGTAAATCCTTTAGTTAAATCCCAACGGAAACCATCAATTTTGTATTCTTGAATCCATTGTTTTATAACTCTTTTCACATACGTTTTAGTTACTGTTGCAGAATGATTAAAATCGTTTCCAACACTATAACTGTGTTTTGCAAATTCATTAAAATAAGGGTTTTCAGAACTTGCATCTCCCCAACCATCACCATCAGGATCTTTCATCCACATTCTTACCATTGGGTTTCTTCCAAAAGCGTGATTCAAAGCAACATCCAGAATTACGGCAATCCCGTTTTGATGACATAAGTCTACCAATTCTTTTAGCTTATCTGAAGTTCCATAAAATTTATCTAATGCCATATGAAAAGCTGTGTTATATCCCCAACTTTCATTTCCTTCAAACTCCATTATAGGCATCAATTCGATAGCATTAATATTAAGATTTTTAAAATAGCTTATTCTGTCTATTAAACTTTGAAAATTCCTATTAGCATCAAAATCTCTAATTAAAACTTCATAAACAATTAGGTCTTCTTTTTTTGGTTTATTAAAATTAGTCACTTGCCAATTGTAAGCGGCTTGCCCTGTTTTTAAAACCGTAACTTCACGTTCTTGACCTACTGGATAAACTGGAATGTTAGGATAAGATGTTGAAGGAATTGTTGGATCATCAAAAGGAGACAAAACTAAAGTAGAATAAGGATCTGCTGTTTTTACTAATCCTGGCGAACCTGCAAGTGGAGTTGTATCTACAACCCAATATTGATAGTTATAATTTGTTCCAGAAACCAAACCTGACAACTCTAACCAGAACTTACCCGTTGTTGGGTCTTTCTTCATCGCATAACTTATACCAGGTAGCCAATTGTTGAAACTTCCTGCAACATAAACAAAGTCTTTCCCAGGTGCATCTAACACAAGAGTAGCTTTTGTTGCATCGGTTGGATTGTAATTTATTCCTTCTTCAACATTCGCTGGCAAAGCCTCAGATATTGTAACAGGATTAATCATTACAGTAAATTTATATACGAAAGAATCCACACCTTGGGTAATTTGAAGTTCATAACTTTTATTTGCAGTTACGTTTGTGTCCGTAAAGCTATAAGAAGCTGTTGTGGCAGTATTTATACTTACTCCATTGGCTAAAAGGTTATAATTTGCATTCCCATTAGTGTTAGTTGCCGAAACTGTAAAGTTTTGCCCTGAAGTAATAATAGTATTACTATCTGAAACTGGTTGTCCTAATACACTTTGAAAAGCACCTACATTAAGAAAAGTATCAGCAGATTGTATATTCCCAGAAGATTTATCATCTCTAAAAACAACACAAATTTCAGTTATTGAACTTCCAGCAGTAACCCCAAAGGAAGTAAATAAATCAGGTGTAAGATCTAATTTATAGGTAGTTCCAGAAACAAATGTCAAAGCGGGTTGGGTTGTATTGTTTCCCCAACTTCCTTTTACATACTGCCAGCGAACACCATTTACAGTCAATCCTATGTGCGCATAAATGGTTCCTGTATAAGCAGCTAATGGAGTTCCAGATTTATTGAAATTTATTGTAACCAAACCACTTGCAACCGCCGGTGAAGGTGTGGTAGTTGTTTGCGCTAAACTTATAGTTGATACTAGAATAAATAATAATATAATTTTTTTCATATAAAATGGATTTAATTAAAAAAAGGGCTACCAAAGATAGCCCTTTTTTTTTAGTTTAAATTACGCTATTGTTTAACCATAGTATAAGTATAATTTCTTGGTTTACTTAAATCTAAAGTGATTAAATAAGTTCCAGCTGTAGTACTAATATTAGTACCTCCTCCTTCTAAAGTTCCATCTGCACCAGTATCTCCAAAGTTAAGATCCCAAGCGCCATTAGCTCTAAATTTTAAACCGTTATCTGGAGCTGCTTGAGTGCTTAACGTAGCTGTCACTGTCCAAGTTTTTGATGCTGCATCATAAGTCATAGGGGTATCTGTAGACCAACCTCCTGCTGTTCCATTACCAATAATAGCCCAAGTAGTTTTTGTAGCAGAATAAGTTAATTTATCAGTATCTGCTTTTAATAAATAGTATCCTGTAGCAGCATCACAATTTCCTCCACCAGGGCTTTTTAAAACTCCTGAAAAAGTACCATCATCTCCATATTCTGGACCAGCACTCCAAGCATAAACTCCTGCAGCTGTTGGACCAACTAATTTGTATCCACCATCTAACCATACATATCCTTCATAGTCTGTTTTTCCAAAAGCAGAAGCAGCAATTCTTGGAGCTGTATTTGGAGACCATCCTTGGTGATTACCAGGTACTGCTAACTGAGGTAAGTCAGTAGTGTAAGGTGTTACTAAATAACTTATAACAGTTGAGTAAGTTGTACCGCTAGCTGTTGTACCAACAGTTGCAACAATTCTTACATCTAATCCTCCTTCAGTAAAAGGAAGTAAACCAGCAGCAATAGCAGCACCATTCAATGCTGATGAAGCTACAGTAGCGTAAGTTTTAGTAGTTGAAGTTACATCAATAGGGCTAGCAAAATTATTACCCGCTTTATCTACCTGAACTAAATAAGTTACTTCAGTTGGTGTACCATAATCTGCAGCAGACCAAGTTAGTGCTAGCGCAGGATTTAATGGTGTTGTAGGACTAAGAATAACACCTTCTCCAGTAACTGGTGATAGAATTTGAAATGAAGCTTCAGGTGTTAAGAACATTAAGTTTTGCTCATCTGTACAAGATGAAAACCCAGACATTAGGGCTATTGCTAAAATAGTTTTTATTATATTTTTCATAATTTTTTGAATTTTAAAGATTGTATTAATAACCTGTGTTTTGAGTTAAATTAGGATTCGCTGCAATTGAAGCAGATGGTATAGGAAACACTTTCAAATTATTCGAAATTGCGATTCCATTAGAACCATTTCCTTTCCAAGCCCAGTTATAACTACCTCCAGTATATTTTGCAAAACGAATTAAGTCTTGTCTTCTATGAGCTTCCCAATGTAATTCTCTTGCTCTTTCATCTAAAATAAAATCTAAAGTCACATTTGATGCTGAAACATTTGCGCTAGAAGAACCATTATTTGCTCTAACTCTTAAATCATTAATGTATCCAAGAGATTGTACTGTTGCGTTAGCAGTTGCACTACCATTTACTGCTCCATCTTTTCTCATTTGAGCTTCTGCATACATCAAGTATACATCCCCTAATCTAAATAAAGGAAAATCAGTATCAACAAAATTAGAACTTTTACCAGCTACTCCAGCAGAAGTTTTATTTGAAAATTTAGATAATACAAATCCTTGATCTCTATCTGAGATATCAGCAATTTCTATATTTCTAGTTCCAGAAGTAATTGTTTTTCTAGTATCAGTTGCAAATTCTGCACCATCAAATTTCTGAACAAATTGTTTTCTAAGTCTAAGGGCACCACCCCAACCACCAACTCCTAGAGCAGCTCCATTACCTTCAATCGAACCAACTTCGCCATTGATGATTACAGTTGTTGCACCATAGTTTTGTGTCACAAGTCCGTCTGCTTGTAATGTAAAAATCATTTCAGAAGAAGTGTTGTTATCAGCATTAAAGTTGTTCAAATATTTTGAATTTAATGTGTATCCACCTGCAATGATTTCAGAACATTTAGTAAGACATTCAGTATATTTTGGAGTGCCTATGTAAACTTCAGCATTTAAATACATCTTAGCCAAAATCATTTTAGCAACTGCTTGGTCTAATCTTCCGTATTCATTTGTTCTAGGCGCCTTTAAATTTGGCATTACTGCATTCAATTCTGATTCAATATATGTAAATAATTGCGCTCTGTCATATTGAGGTCCTTTAAAGTTTAAAGGGTCATTTTCTGTAATTAGAGGCGCTTTACCAAACATATCCATCAAATTATAATAAGCGTAAGCTCTTAAAACTTTTACTTCATCTCTGTAAGCATTAATTTCTGTAACTTTTGCTGCATCTGTAATACCTCTTGAGGCTAACATCTCAGGAGCAGATTGTCTTAGAAATTCATTTGCAATAGCAACTTCAGCCATTGTTCTACTAAACATACCCAACAAAATAGGATTGCTTGAAGTCCAAATGTTTCTTTGTAGCTCTCTAACACCTTCGTCATTTTCATAACTCCAGATTACTTCATCTGTAGTTAAATCTTGTAGATACCACAAACATCTACCAAACTGACTTGTACCTGCATCAATTCCTTCTAGAAAAGAAGAACCCGCATCACCTGTTCCTGTAAGGGATAAGTTTCCATAAACCCCAGCTAATGCTTGTTTGTACCCTTCTGGAGTGGCAAATAATGCATCCGAAGTAAATACCCTTTGGTCTTTTGACACTACATCCAAATCTTTAGTACAAGATTGTAGTGTGGCAAACAAGACTAGGATATATATAAAATTAAATTTTTTCATAGTGTTTTTATATTAAAATTTTATATTAGCTCCAAACAACAAAGAACGTTGTCTAGGATATATTGTACTATCAACTCCATTGTTTGTAACTTCAGGGTCAAGACCGCTGTAATTTGTTAAAACAAATGCATTTTGAACTCCAGTAAACATTCTTAATGAAGCTTTACCTTCTAACCATTTTGGGAATGTATAACCCAGTGTGATATTATCCATTCTTAAATAAGAAGCGTTTTCCACAAAAATGTCAGACAACACTACATTTGAAGTAGTAGTAAATCCTGTTTGAGTCACCGATGTTGGAATATTACCAAGAGCTCCTCCAGTACTTAATAATGCATATTGAGCTTTACTTGCATCAACTGCATTAAATACTCTATTTCCAATACTTGCTCTTAAGTTAAAAGAGAAATCAAGGTTTTTGTAATTAAGACTAGTTGAAAATCCAAAAGTAGCATCTGGATCTGGATTTTTATATATGTACTTATCAGATGCGTTGATGATACCATCTCCGTTTAAATCTGCATAAGCACCTTCGATTGGTTTTCCAGAAACATCATACAATTGTTTGTATAACATAAAGGAATAAGGTGTAAATCCTTCACTAAATATTTGCCCTTGCGTACCTGTACCAGCTAAATTACTACCAACTCTAATATCGCTATTATAAATTAAGTTAGTGATTCTTCTTTCAAATTTAGTAGCATTAATGTTTACATTCCAATTAAAAGTATCGCTTTTTACAACATCAGCATTCATAGAAACTTCAATACCCTTAGTTGTAAAGCTACCTACATTTTGATAAGCTCTATTTGAAAAGTTACCACCATCAGCAACAGCTGCTTTTACTAACAAATCCTTAGTGTCTTTGTAAAATACATCTACTGCTCCAGTGATTCTGTTGTTAAAAACTCCATAGTCGATACCAGCATTATAAGTTGTAGTTTCTTCCCATTTCAAGTTAGGACTTAAAGGTGATGAAATTGCAATTGGAACTGCAGTTGAGCCAAAATAGTATTGAGAAGATCCACTTCCTGTTACATATTTTTGCAAGTAATCATTTGCAGCCGGAATATCTTGTTGACCTGTAATACCATATCCTAATCTTAATTTTAAATCTGATAAAGTAGTACTATCTTTAAAGAAATCTTCCTTCATTTTCCAAGCAAATGCAGCTGCTGGGAAATTACCCCAACGATTAGCTGGTCCAAAACGAGAAGAACCATCTCTTCTATAAGATAAGGTTAATAAATACTTATCATTAAAATTTAAATTAGTTCTACCAAAGAAACCTATCAACACTACATCAGTATCAAGAGTTGTTCTAGGGAAACCTGTAATACCAGTTGGTAAGTTAGGATCCATAATGTTTCCTGATTCAAATCTGTTACTTTGGAATTTTTGATATGAATAACCTGCAGTAGCATCAAAAACAAGTTTTCCAAATGTATTATTGTATACTAAATAAGCATCTAATAATTTGTTTTTTCTGTCACTTGTAGAGAATTCATTTGTACCATAAGGAATGTTATTATTCGAACCTGTAGAAGCAACAGAACCACTATCAGCAAGTCTTGTTCTATCACCTTTAGCTTCATCAAAACCTACATTTACAACCGCTCTTAAAGCTGGGAAGAAATGAAATTTATAATCTAATTCGAAATTTCCAAATACTCTATTATTTGACCCAGTATCATAAGTTTGTAACAACTGAGCAACTGGATTTCTAGGTGTTTGTGGTGTTAATGGATAAAGTCCGTTAGAACCAGCACCGTGGTATTCAAAAAATCCACCATAAGCAGCTCCATTATCCCTAACTGGTTGAGTAGGATCATAAGCAAGTGCATTTCCTTCTACTCCGTCAGCAAAACGATTGCTTTCATTAGAATAGTTAGCATTCAATTTTACTTTCAAATGATTATCAAGAAAAGAAGGATTCATTGCTAAACCTACTGTATTTCTATTGAAAGTATTTGTCAATCGTAAACCTTCTTGATAGGTATTACCTACTGTCAAACGTGTAGGAATTGCATCGAATAAATTTCCTCTAATAGATATATTATTATCTATATAATCCGTTCTTCTATAAATTTCTTTTTGCCAATTTGTATTAGCAGTTCCTAGTTCAGAAACTCTAGCTGGCAATTTATCAGCAATAATTTGTCTAAAAGTATTTGCATCAAAAAGATCAATTGTTTTTACTAAGCTACCTGATCCATATTGAACATTATAGTCAACAGCTAATATTTTACTTCCCTTTTTAGTTGTAATAATAATTACACCATTCGATGCACGTGAACCATAAATTGCAGTTGCTGACGCATCTTTTAAAACCGTAATCGATTCAACAGTACTAGGGTTTAATGATGCTAAAAATGAAGTAGAACCTGTACTTGTAGTATTTTCAATTGGCAAACCGTCAATCACAATAAGCGGATCATTGCTTGCAAATAAGGATGAACCTCCACGAATTCTTATTTCAGAACCTGAACCAGGAGCACCACTTGTATTAACTGTCAAACCTGCTACTCTACCATTTAAAAGGTTTTCAGTAGTAACGTTTGCACCCTTGTTAAAATCTTTGGCAGTTACTGTTGTTACAGATCCTGTTGCATCTTTTTTCTTAACAGTACCATAACCTACTTGTACAACTACCTCTTTCAATTGATTTGCATCTTCTTCAAGACTTACTGTAATTGTTTTTTGATTATTAAATACTATGACTTCGCTTTTATAACCAATAAAAGAAAAAATGACACTGTTGCCTTTCTTAACATTCGCTAATTGAAAATTTCCGTCAAAATCAGTTGAGGTCCCGTTTGTACCTCCTTGTATATTTACATTTACTCCTGGAATTGGCTGTCCTGATGCTTTATCAAGAACTTTTCCACTAAATGTGTTCTGACCCAGAACACAAAAAGGAAGGAGCAGCAATAAAAATAACAACTTTTTGTAAATTGTTTTCATACTTTTTGTTTAAGTTAATTTGGTTTTTGTTATACTTTACCTTTACTTCGAATGTTAAAATTAAATAAATATTAACGCGTTCGACAATGTCAAAAATTAATTAGGTTACGAAAACGTGGTAGTGTTGAAAACTTTATATTTTTTTGACATATTTAAGGTTAATTTTGTCATAATTTAGATTTATCCTAATCTTTATTAAGAAAATGATTTTTATCAAATCCGTATATGAAAAAGAAGATAACACTCAAACAAATTGCTAGAGAACTTGACGTCTCCATTTCGACTGTTTCTAAATCTTTAAGAAATAGTTTAGAAATAGGTGAAGAGACTAGATTGAAAGTACAAGCATTTGCTAAATTCTATAACTATAAACCTAACAATATTGCGCTTAGTTTAAAGAATAGAAAAACAAAAGCTATAGGAATTATCATTCCAGAAATTGTGCATTATTTCTTTTCTACTGTAATTAATGGAATAGAACACGTAGCCAATGAAAAAGGTTATAGTGTCATCATCTGTTTATCTGACGATTCCTTTGACAAAGAGGTTTTAAATATGGAGCTTCTTGCTAATGGAAGTATCGACGGATTTATTATGTCGCTTTCTAAGGAAACCCAACAGAAAAAAGATTTTCACCACATTAGCGAAGTAATTAATCAAGGAATGCCCGTAGTAATGTTTGACCGAGTAACCAACGACATTCATTGCGACAAAGTAATCAATAATGATGAATTAGCAGCATATGAGGCCGTACAAAGCTTAATAGATAAAGGAAGAAAAAAAATTGCTTTGGTAACAACTGTTGATTATGTAAGCGTTGGAAAACTAAGAACTGACGGATATACTAAAGCCCTTTTAGACAATAAAATACCTTTTGATGAAAATCTAATTATCAAAATTGAAAACATTGATAATTGCGGAATACAAATAGAAAAATTACTCGAAGACAAAGCTATAGATGCCGTTTTTGCAGTCAATGAGTTATTTGCAGTAACCATCATTAAAACCGCCAACAAAATGGGATTAAAAGTTCCCGATGACCTTGCGGTTATTGCTTTTACGGACGGGATAATTTCTAAATATTCTACTCCAACCATTACAACTATAAGCCAAAGAGGAATGGAAATGGGCAAAGTAGCAGCAAAAATTCTTATCGAAAGACTAGAATCAGAGGAAGAAGAAGATCAAGAAGAAGATCAAGAAGAAACATACAAAACAGTAGTGATTGAAACTCGCCTGATAGAAAGAGAATCAACAAATTAGACTAAAATTATTTACTTATTAAACTATTTCGTTGTAGTAAAAGAGTTTCTTGAATTATTTTTTTAGAAAATTTGAAATTCAAAATATATTTTTACATTTACATCATTCAAAACTTTTACTTTTACTTCGAAAAATGAGTTAAGTTTTGATAAGCAAGGTGCTTATCGTACATTTAAAACAATATACGATAATGAAAAAACCCGAATTAAGTTTTTGGCAAATCTGGAATCTAAGCTTTGGATTCCTAGGAGTACAAATTGGATATTCACTACAAAATGGTAACACCAGTAGAATATTGGAAGCCCTTGGCGCCGATGTTCATAGCATAGGCTATTTTTGGTTAGCAGCACCTCTAGCAGGTTTAATTGTTCAACCCATCATTGGTCTTTCAAGCGATAAAACCTGGACACGTCTTGGACGCAGAATCCCATTTATATTTTTTGGTGCAATCGTTTCCGCTTTGGCAATGTTTTTTATGCCAAACGCAGAATACTTTACCTATTTGTTACCGCCATTAATTTTTGGTGCCATAATGCTTCTTTTAATGGATACTTCATTTAATGTCACAATGCAACCCTTCAGAGCCCTTGTTGGTGATATGGTAAATGATGACCAAAAAAATCTTGGTTATTCTTTGCAAAGTGCTTTAATCAATTTTGGAGCTGTTTTTGGCTCCTTGTTGCCTTGGATTCTTGCCAAAGCAGGAGTTGCAAATATACCTGCTGCTGGCGAAAAAGTAGCAGCGTCAGTAATATGGTCTTTCTATATTGGAGGAGCGATTTTATTAGTAACTGTTCTTTGGACTGCTTTTAGAACCAAAGAATATGCGCCAAAAGAACACGCACTTTACAATGACATCGACTTAGAATCTGAAACTGTAACTGAAAAAACAAGCATCTTAAAATTGATTTCGAATGCTCCAAAAATCTTTTGGCAATTGGGAATTGTACAATTCTTTTCTTGGTTTGCCTTATTTTTAATGTGGGTTTACACCACTAGAGCCATCGCCAATCAGATTTGGGGTTCAGAAGCATTAGATCCAAAATCAATTGGTTTCAACGAAGCTGGTGATTGGACAGGCGTTATGTTTGCTTTTTACAGTGGAGTTGCAGCTTTATTCTCCTTACTTATTCCTACAATTGCAAAATCAATTGGCCGTAAAAAAACCTATAGTTTTTCTCTAATAATGGGAGGAATCGGATTGGCATCTATGTATTTAGTACACGACAAAACTATTTTATTACTTTCTATTTCAGGAGTTGGTTTAGCTTGGGCAGCCATATTAGCTATGCCTTACGCAATGCTATCAGGTTCATTACCAGCCGATAAAATGGGAGTGTATATGGGATTGTTTAATGCCACCATTACCATACCACAAATCACTGCGGGTATTTTAGGAAGCACAATACTTGTTCTATTTGGAGGTTTTCCAATGGCAATTATTGTAATCGCAGGAGTTTCAATGTTGATTGCCGGACTGGCAGTATTTTTTGTAAAAGAAAGTCATTCAACAGCTAAATAAATTAATTAAAATTAATGAATACAAAAGCATTTATATTCGACCTTGACGGCGTAATTGTTGACACGGCAAAATACCATTTTTTGGCTTGGCAAAAAATCGCCAATGAATTAGGAATCGAATTTACCCACGAACATAACGAATTATTAAAAGGCGTGAGTCGAGTACGCTCACTCGAAATTATTTTAGGATTAGGAAATGTTGAAGCTTCTCAAGAAGACAAAGACAAATGGCTCATTCAAAAAAACGAAGACTATTTGTCCTATTTAGTAGATATGGACGAAAGTGAAATCCTTCCAGGTGTAATGCCCGTTTTGAAATATTTGAAAGAGCAAAATCAATTAATAGCTTTGGGTTCGGCAAGTAAAAACGCTAGACCTATTCTAGAAAAAACAGGAACGCTTTCCTTTTTTGATGCCATTGTTGACGGAAACGATGTTTCAAATGCAAAACCTGATCCCGAAGTTTTCCTGATTGCTGCAAAATTATTGGACAAAAAACCGAAAGATTCGATTGTTTTCGAAGATTCAGTAGCAGGAATTCAAGCAGCAAATATCGGAGGAATGATAAGCGTGGGAATTGGCGAAGCATCCACATTACACGAAGCAAAATACATATTTAAAGATTTTACTCATATCGATAAAAATTTTATTGATAAATTGATTAAAGGATAATAAACGAATAGAAAACAGAAAGAATGAACCAAGATTATATAAAACCAGACAATTGGTCCGTCATTGAAGAAGGATTTGATGTAGACAGTGTGAAATCATCCGAAAGTCTTTTCAGCATTGGTAACGGTGCAATGGGACAACGTGCCAATTTTGAAGAAAATTACTCAGGAGAAACTTTTCAAGGAAGTTATATTGCAGGAATTTATTATCCTGACAAAACTAAAGTGGGTTGGTGGAAAAATGGTTATCCAAAATATTTTGCCAAAGTACTAAACGCTCCAAACTGGATTGGGATTGACATCGAAATCAATGGAGAAAGTCTTGATTTGAATGCTTGCACAGCAGTAAAAAAATTCCGTCGCGAGTTGAATATGAAAGAAGGTTGGTACAACCGTTCATTCGAAGCCACTTTGCAAAACGGAACCGAAGTTGCTGTAAATATTCGTCGTTTCCTGTGTATGGATTTGGACGAAGTTGGCGTTATCAATTACGAAATTACCCCTTTAAATAAGGAAGCAAAAATAGTTTACAAACCTTACATTGACGCTGGCGTAACCAATGAAGATGCCAACTGGGAAGAGAAATTCTGGGAACCATTAGAAACAAAAGACCACGAAAACCAAGCTTTTGTAACGGCTCAAACTTTCAAAACGCATTTCAAGGTGACAACTTTTATGCAAAACAGCATTTTAGAAAATGGTAAAAACCTGAACCTTTTACCTGAAATTGTTTCGGCAACTAAAGAAAAAATTCAATTTAGTTATGCTGTTTCCGTTGCTAAAGGCACAACATCATCCATCCAAAAAATTGGTGGTTATACTGTTTCCTTAAATCACGAAGACACCCTCTCTGGAGCAGAACAAGTAATCAAAGCTGCTTTAGCAAAAGGTTACGAGCAATTATTATCTGAACAAATCGAAGCTTGGGCAAAAATTTGGGAAATGTCAGACATCACTATTGATGGGGACGTAAAAGCGCAACAGGGAATTCGTTTCAATATTTTTCAATTAAACCAAACCTATTCTGGTAAAGATTCTCGTTTGAATATTGGTCCAAAAGGTTTCACCGGCGAAAAATACGGAGGTTCAACTTATTGGGATACTGAAGCCTATTGCATTCCATTTTATATGGCGACCAAAGACCAACAAGTGGCGCGAAATTTATTGACGTATCGTTTTAATCAATTGGACAAAGCGATTGAAAATGCTAAAGATAATTTAGGATTTAAAAACGGTGCGGCTTTATACCCAATGGTGACAATGAATGGCGAAGAATGCCACAACGAATGGGAAATCACACACGAAGAAATCCATAGAAATGGTGCGATTGCATTTGCTATTTTCAATTACCATCGTTTCACAGGCGATTATTCTTATATTCCTGAAAAAGGCTTGGAAGTTTTAATAGGAATTGCTCGTTTTTGGCATCAAAGAGCTAACTTTTCGAAAGACAAAAATCAGTATGTGATTCTTGGAGTTACGGGTCCAAACGAATATGAAAACAACGTAAACAATAATTTCTATACCAATTATATTGCAAGATGGTGCATAGATTATACACACGATCAAATTCAAAAAGTGTCATTAGAATATCCATCTGACCATAAACGCATCATCGAAAAAGTAAAATTATCAGATGCTGAATTGCAAGATTGGAAAAAAGTTTCGGGCAATATGTACTTTCCAAAATCGGAAGAATTGGGAATTTATTTGCAACAAGATGGTTTCTTAGATAAAGATTTAGTTTTGGTAAAAGATTTAGATAAGGGTCAACGACCAATCAACCAAAAATGGTCTTGGGACAGAGTTTTGCGTTCGCCTTACATCAAACAAGCCGATACTTTGCAAGGGTTTTACTTCTTTGAAGATCATTTTACAACGGAACAATTACAAAAACATTTCGATTTTTACGAACCATTTACAGTTCACGAAAGCTCACTTTCTCCTTGCGTGCATTCTATTCAAGCAGCAAAATTGGGCAAAATGGATATGGCCTACACTTTCTATTTAAGAACTTCGCGATTAGATCTTGATGACTATAACAAAGAAGTTGAAGAAGGCTGTCATATCACCTCAATGGCCGGAACTTGGATGAGTATTGTAGAAGGTTTTGGAGGAATGCGAGTGAAAAACGACGCACTTCATTTTTCTCCAAAAATCCCAAAAGAATGGACAGGTTATTCCTTTAAAATTAATTTCAGAAATCAAATTTTGAAAGTAGTAATCAATCATAAGGAAACGCAATTCTCACTCGAAGGAACTAAAGAATTGACTGTTTTTGTTAATGGCAATGCCATATTGGTTGAACCAAATAGTTTGGTTGTGGTCTAGCTAAAAAGTCAAAACCATATAAGGCATATAAGGACATATAAGAAAACTTAAATGAACTTATATGCCTTATATGGTTAAATAATAAAGTTGAAATATATTTAATTGTTTATCAAATGAAAAAACTACTTTTATTTTTCCTAATTTCCTCAACTATGTTTGCACAAATCGAAAGAATAGAACCTCCTTTTTGGTATGCTGGAATGCATAATCCCGAGTTACAAATTATGTTTTACGGCAAAAACATTGCGCAATTCCAGGTGACTGTTTCTAATCCGATTAAAATTACAACCATAAAAAGAACCGAAAATCCCAATTATCTTTTTGTTACCATTAATACTAAAAACATTAAGGCATCGGACTGTATTTTTACTTTCAAAGACAGCAATAAAAAAGCATTTACCCAAAATTATTCTCTAAAACAGAGAAGAGAAAACTCAGCACAACGAAAAAGTTATAATTCATCAGATATGATGTATTTACTGATGCCAGATCGTTTTTCTAATGGAAATCCAAATAATGACAGTAATGCTTCGACCACCGAAAATTATAATCGTGATTTGCCAGGAGGAAGACACGGCGGAGACATACAAGGCATCATTAATCACCTAGATTATGTTCAAGAATTAGGAGCAACAGTCATTTGGATTACGCCTCTTTGTGAGGATAACGAAGAGACATATTCCTATCACACTTACGCACAAACAGATGTTTACAAAATTGACCCTCGTTATGGAACTAATGAAGATTATGCACGATTAGCATCAGAAATGCATAAAAGAAAAATGAAATTAGTCCTTGATTATGTAACAAACCATTGGGGATTGCAACATTGGATGATAAAAGATTTACCTACTCACGACTGGATTAATCAATTCGAAACCTACACTCAAACTAATCATAAACGCACACTTGTTCACGACATTAACGCATCTAAAATTGACACTAAAGAATGTTTTGATGGATGGTTTGTACCTTCGATGCCTGATTTAAATCAAAGAAATCCTTTAGTACTAAACTACCTTACCCAAAATGCAATCTGGTGGATTGAATATGCCAATTTAGATGGTTTTAGAGTTGATACCTATAATTATGCCGAGCCAAGTGCCATTGCAAAATGGACAAAAGCCATCACTAATGAATATCCAAATTTCAATATTGTAGGTGAAATTTCAATGAGAGATCAAGCCCAACTTTCTTATTGGCAAAAAGATAGTCCAATAGGTAAAATCCAAAATTTTAATTCTCATTTGCCAAGTGTAATGGATTTTATTCTATCCGATGATCTTTTATCCGTTTTTAATGAAGATGAAGGTGGCTGGGGACGAGGAATGGAAAAAATCTACGACAATTTTTCCAATGATTTTCTGTATCCAAATATCAATAACTTGTTAATTTTTGCAGAAAATCACGATACCCATCGTGTAAATCACGTTTATAACAACGACATAAGAAAATACAAAATGGCGATGACAATTTTAGCCACCGTTAGAGGAATTCCTCAAACATATTATGGTTCCGAAATTGGTATGGCAGGAAACAAAGATAATGGCGATGCCGATATTCGCCAAGATTTTCCTGGCGGATGGGAAGGTGATGCAAATAACGCTTTTACCAAAGAAGGAAGAACGTTTCTACAAAATCAATATTTCGATTTTACTTCTAAATTATTCAATTGGAGAAAAAACAAATCTGCTGTTCATTTTGGCAAAATGACGCATTACATTCCGGAAAATAATGTTTATGTATATTTTCGATACAATACTTCCGAAAGCGTGATGGTTTTAATCAACAACAGCAATGACACTAGAACTGTAAAAACGAATCGTTTTCAAGAAAACATAGGAAATTTTAAAACAGGGAAAGACGTTATAACAGATCAAATAATAGCTATTACCAACGAAATTTCATTGGAACCAAAATCTGTTTTGATATTGGAATTAAAATAACAGATTTACACATACCAAACCCGACAGGTTTTAAAAACCTGTCGGGTTTAATACTAAAACTATGAAAAAATTACTTTTCTTATTATTTATAACTTCATTTTCCTTTTCACAAACAATTGATAGAAAATTCGAAAGTTTCAAAGAAGTAAATAATACTCTAGAAATCAACACTTCTGATGGGCAATACACCATCAAATCCTATTCGGAAAAAATTATAGAAACTTCTTTTATTCCAAAAGGAGACCCGAGCGACAGCGAATCGGCGAAGCAAACCTTCAATCCAACTTCAGAAGCAGTGGTTTTAGTTCCAAAAACAGGAATTTCAAAAATCATTGAAACGCCAAACTTTATAAGTCTTTACACAAAAGGAATTGTAGTAACTGTCCAAAAATCACCATTTCAAATCTCCTATTTCAATCAACAAAAGCTTTTATTTTCCGAAAAAAACGGTTATTTTAAACAAAAACATTTTCCGTTAGAGAATGTAAAAGGCAACATCAAAGCAGATTCAACAGAAGTAATTCAGTTCAATATCTCACCTGATGAAGTTTTATATGGTGGCGGAGCCCGTGCTTTAGGAATGAACCGCCGTGGCAATAAATTAGCTTTGTATAACCGAGCTCATTATGGTTACGAAACGCATTCGGAATTAATGAATTTTTGTATTCCAATGGTTTTATCGTCTAAATTGTATGCCGTTCATTTTGATAATTCTGCCATTGGCTACTTGGATTTAGATAGTAAAAAAGATAATACTTTAG
>NZ_JAQTPQ010000290.1 GCF_028712645.1 Flavobacterium sp.
CCATTAAAAAAATACCCCACTTGATCTTTGTAATAGTAATTCTTCATTTTGCGGTGACCAATTGGTATCCCATCCTAATTTCATATTCGCTTCTTTACCTAACGAATGTTTGAAAATTCCCATAATTATTTCATAATTATTTGCACTATCATAATCATTTTTAGCCATTTCTTTCGCTTTATCCCACAATTTTTCTATTTCATCGACAGGTTTATCTAAAACATCGCTTACTTTTTTAATTATACTATTTGGCATAATTTATCTCTCATCCCTCGTATATAAAATCTTTTAATTCTGTATATTTAATATTAAAAGCATTCATCAATAATTCTATTTCCCATAAACATTCATTTTTCCCTCCTCCACAAATATATGCTCCACTCAATTTTTTTAACATACTAATACTTATATTAGGTAAATAGATATTTGAAATATGTGTTGCACCATCTGTAATTTTATCAATATATTCTGGATCTAAATCATCACTATTAGTTACTTTCTTCAATACCATTTCTCTGATAACAGAAATAATCGTTGATGAATCGATCCCCATATCCATCCAATCTCTAAAAAAACCATATCCTTTTTCAATAAAAATTATATGATCGGTATCTATATCAAAATCATTTAACCAATTTATCAATTTTTCTTTTGTATCATTCGTATAATCTTCCCCATTCCAAAACCAAATGATATTTTTTTGATTATTGATGATATCAATAAATTTTTTAGTTATTAATTTTTTACAAAATCGTTGATATTCTGGTTGGATATCGACGACTATCAATGGTTTATTGATATTTATATCTTCATTTAAAAATTCAATAAATGTTTTCATTTTATCTCCTACAAATAAAAATGGCCATAAAAATATGGCCATTTAAAATAAATTTATTTTTATTTATATTATTCTTCGTCTAAATCTTCATCTTCAAAATATTCATCGGATTCAATATCATTTAATAATTCGCCACAAACTTCATGATAATAATATTCAAATAATGAAATCAATTGTTCTTTCTCATAGATATAACCAACTAATAATTCTAAATCTTCATCTTCAAGAGAATGTACTCCTGTTTCACAAAATGTTAAAACACTATCATACAGCATAGCTTTATCATTACTTAAAATTTCTTTTGCTCTTTCTAAACGTGCTAACATATTATTTCCTTAAATTTTATTGATTAAAGACCGATTTTAGAGGTAGTTGCAGTAGTGAAATATGCGTTGATAGCAGCAACTGCTGTTCCTAATTGTAATAATAACGCAGGAGTTAATAATGCTGCAAATTGTGGGAAAAGAAATGCTAATAATGGAGCTGTACCAGATAATAGATTAATTAAATTCTGGATTTGTTTCCAGGTTTCTAGGTTAGTTAATGTTTTATTTTTCAATAAAGCTAATAAAGGGTTTGAAGTAGTTGTAACGAGTGTATCTAGTGCTGCCATGGTATTTCCTCTTATTTTTTAATATATGGATTATCGTCGATTTCTGACATTGGATTTTCTTTAAGTAATTCTTTCACTAAACTCAAAACTTTATCACTTAAATTGTTTTGTACCCAATTATTTTCTTGAGTATCGGTTGATGGTAAGTTAATTGAATTGTTTATACTATTTATTAATTGCATTATCTTTTCATTTGCAGCATTACCTAATTCATTTTTAATAACACTAGATATATCAGCTACACCTTTATTTATTTCATTTGCTATATCATTATAAGAATCTGCTCTTGCTAACCAACCCATTTTTCTTGAAAATTCTCGTTCCGCTTTAGCAATTTCGTTCTTCTTACTCCATTCTGGCATTTTAGAAGATTCAATATTATCTAATAATTTTTGTCTTTCTTCAGAAACCTTTAATACACTTTCTGATATAGTTGGATAATCTTTCCTCAATTCTGAAATTTTATCGTGTAATACTAATTGTGTTATATCAGAAGTTTTATTTGCAATAATATCATCTATTTCAACTTTTTCTGGATGAGCTAACCATAAATCTTTTTTTATTTTTGAAATTTTATCATGCAATGATTTATTTCCACCCGCTAATATGTTACCATCATGATCAACATAAATCATTCCTCCGGAACGCATTCGTTTCCAGACCCCTCCGGTCAGTCGTTTCCTTTCTTCTTCGTCTAACCTGTTAAATTCTTCGAATTTATACATAAAAATCCTTTTTAATTTATTTTCTTCTATCTGTATTGTAGTACATTCTTAAAAATTTTGAATTTTAATTATTTATATTTTATAAAAATTCGAGCTACAAATCTTCATCATTAACTAATAGAAAATACCCATTAATCGCTAGCATTTTCATACAATTTCTCTTTTAACAAATAACCTTCTAACATCCATATTTTATCTCTAGCATTTTCAAATGAAATCTTTTTACCTAATTCAATATCAAAATTATCATCCGATACACAAGAACTTTCTCCTATCACACCAAATTTATTTTTAACCAATAAACAACATACTACAATATTTGTACCAGGAAAATGATAATAATCTTCTGATATAATCAAACTATCGATATATTCTGGTGTTAATCGCGGAGCTTCAAGTTTATTACCAGTAATATAATTTTCAATTTCTTGTTCAGTCATTCTTTTACCTTTATATTTTAGTATTTTTGTAGATTTTATTATCAATTGAAATATTGATTATTTCTTTACATATTTTTATTAGTTGTTGATCGTAGATTTTCTTCTCTTATAAGGTTGTAAAATTTACCAATTTCAATTTCTTGAACTTGATTTGTTTTTTTATTCCTTATATTTATAATCGTTGAATATGTCACGCACTTACCCATCTGTCTAGCAAGTAGACAGATGATATATTTATTTTCTTTAAAAGCAGTTATCATTTCTTTTTGATAATCATATAATTTGAAGGGAACCATCCCTTCATCGAGATTTATGATTTTCACATAATTTTCAATAAAATAAATAATGTCTTTTTTGCATTTAATTATTTCTGTTAATTGTTCTTCAGTATAAGAATGAGAAATTCCGGCTTTTGCTATGTTGTAATTACCATTGTAACAATCTTTCATGTCTTTTTCAACATCTACTATTTTATGTTCAAGCATAAATTGATCCAAAAAAAAAAATAGTTTTTTCTTTTTATATATTATATAATATAAAAAAGAATAACTTTTACTATAGATTATTTATGTATAATTTTTGAGAGGAATTGTGAGCCAAAAAAAAATATTTACAGTTGACGGACCTTGTGGTTCAGGAAAAACAAAAGGTCTAGTTGAATATCTTTGTACAACCAGACTATTAAATTTCAAGAATATAATCATTCAACCAACAAAATCATTATGTAGACAAACATATAATTCATTTATTGAACAAGGGTATAGAGACAATATATTCATATTAAATTCTGATAATTCAGTTACTGTTACAATCAATGTAATTGAAAAGATAAAAGATATCAATAAAATAGGTAAAGGCACATTGATTATCACTCAAGAGGCATATAATCAATTAAAATATTTTCCGTTGCAAGAAACGTGGAGATTGTATATTGATGAAACGCCTGCTGTTGATTCCGAAATAGAATTATTGATTCCTTATAATACACATATTTTAAAAGAATTTTTTGATGTTGAAGATTACAATGATAAATTATACAAATTAACATTTAATTCTAAAAATAAAAGTTATACATTTTTGAATCGTAGTGAAGATAAGATTGATGATATAGTAAGACCTTTGATTAAAGCTATAGATCAAGATAATATTGTTTATACTAAAAAAGATTCATGGGATAGAATTGTTAAAGATCGAATAGTAGCACAAGATGTAAGAATCAATAGAAAATTCGGAAATAAAAAAAACAAATTATATTTTTTAATTATCAACAATATTGAGCGGTATCATAAACATAAAGAGACAACATTATTAGCTGCAAACATTAAAAACAGTATATTTTATGAATATGGCTTAAAATGTGGTATTGAATTTATAAAACACGAACATATTTCAAAACATTTGAAGTTTGATAAACATTTGAATGGTGAATTAGTTACCATCTATTACATGCAAGATAAAAGGGCTTCAAATTA
>NZ_JAQTPQ010000291.1 GCF_028712645.1 Flavobacterium sp.
AAAAAGAATTGATAGAAAATACTATAACAGCAGATATTGTAATGGAATTTATAGGATATTTTGACTAGATAATATGAAAAGAGAATCTTGTAAATATTGGAATGAAAAACCTGAGTTTTCGAGATTTAAAAAAGTAGTATGGATATAAAAAATAAAGTGTTACATGGCGATTGTTTAACAGTTATGGTTGATATACCCAATAATAGTATAGATCATATTATTTGTGATTTACCTTTTTTTGGTATAGTATCAGAAGAGTGGGATAATCAATGGAAAACTGTTATTGATTATCTCGAATGGATAGAAAAAATAATAATTGAATATAAAAGGATTTTGAAAAATAACGGAAATATATTATTATTCACTGGTAGACAATATAATCACAAAATATGTAATATTCTGGATAAATTTTTCATCGAAAAAAGAATTATTATTTGGGCAAGAAAAAGAAATTTCAATAATACGAGAGGTAAAGCCCTCGCTAGTGGATATGAACCAATTTGTTATTATTCAAATAGTAAAGAATCAATATTTAATAATATAAAAATCAAAAGTAATTCAACTAGAAAAGAATATACCGATGGGATATTAAAAGATGGTATTACTTTATCTGATGTATGGAGTGATATACCAGCTTTACCTCACAATTCCAAAGAAAAGTTGAAACACCCAACACAAAAACCAAAGGCATTGATTGATAGGTTGATTCAAGTATTTACTAATGAAGATGATTTGGTATTAGATAATTGTGCGGGGACAGGAACGACCGCGATTTCTTGTATAGATAAAAATAGGAATTATCTTTTAATTGAATCCGATTTATGTTATTATAATATTATCATAGATCGTATCGAAAATTTCAAAAAAATATAGGGATATTATGTGCTGTGATTGGATATTGAAAGAAATTGAAAGATATCGTAATAGGATGAAAAAGAGATTTATCCAATTAGGTATTTCTGAAGAATTATTAATTTTATTATCAGAGAGGTGTGATATTAGTGTACTTGATAGATTACCGTCTAAAAAATTTGTAAGTTGTCATTGGTTGAATGCCGCATTTACATGGGCTTCAACACCAGAAGGATATTGGTATTGGGTTGATATGCGGGTACATTTATTAGAGGAAGGATATTAATGAAACCATTACTTGAAGATTTAAGAAGAGCTAAGAATTTTGATGTTGAACCATATGTTAAAGAAAAAATCGACAAGATTAATGATTTTTTTCTTACTGAAAGATTAGATAGTGCAGTTATCGGATTATCTGGTGGTATTGATAGTTCCATCGTAGTAGCTTTATTATGTTTAGCCGCTAGAGAAAAAAACTCTCCTATCCGTATTGTTAAAGGTATTAGTTTACCTATTCATACCAGAGGAGTAAGTGGCCAAGAAGATTCTGTTCGTTTTGTTCAAGAATACTTATTACCTTATATGGAAAATTATAATTCTTTTAGATATGAACTTAAAGATTTGACATCAGTGATGAAAGAGTTTATACTTAATGAATACACAAATGATTTTGCTAAAGGACAATTGGCTGCTATTATTAGAACACCATATCTATATTTTAGTGTAGCTAAAATGCAAGTAGATGATTTTAGGCCAATTGTCGTTGGTACGACTAATAGAGATGAAGGTGCATATATTGGTTTTTTTGGTAAAGCAAGTGATGCAATGGTTGATTTACAACCAATAGCTGATATACACAAATCGGAAGTGTATAAAGTTGCAGAATATTTAAAAATCCCTAGAAAAATAATTGATAGAGATCCTACAGGAGATATATTTGATGGATCAACTGATAAAGAATTAATCAGGGCTCCTTACGATATGATTGAATATCATCAATTGTTAGACGATCATGATTTCAAACCAAATGATGCAATATATTATCATTCAGATTTTTTAGAACGACGATACATTTTTAATTGTTTCGAAAAGATTGAAGAAATACACAGAAAAAACGTACACAAATACAAAGTTGGTATGTCATCAAGATTTATTGATGTGCTGCCTCGTATAACTAAAAATTTACAAGGATGGAAATAAATTTATTTATTTTTGTGAGATTTATAATATAATATCTTTATATTGTATAAACCTTAACTAAATAGGAATTTATCATGGAATTTGAAAGTAGAGTATGTGGCATCCCCTGTATTATCAAAGTAAATACATTTCATATTCAAAAAGGGTCATTTGATTATAATGAAACTAATGACTGGGATTATTACGGATATGAAGATATTGAGTTTGAAGTTTTAGATCGAAAAGGGTATAGAGCTAAGTGGTTAGAACGAAAAATGAAAGAAAGAGATATTGATAAAGTTCAGCAAGAAATAAAAGAGGCATATGAATCAGCAAATGAACCTGATTGGGATGATTATATATGATTAAATTTGATATAGGTGATAGAGTAAAGGTATTAAATAATTTAGTCAATTATGAATCATATTATGATGAATATATTGGAAAAATTGGGATAGTATCTGATTATGATGATCAAGGTAATGTTGAAGTTGATGGTTTAGATGGGTTTTATACCAGGATATTTAATGAAAATAACTTAGAATTTGTGTGGAGAAGAAATGGTTGATTTAAGAAAAGACAGTGATAAATATGCAATCACTAGTGTTATATTTTGGGTTATATTTATCATTATGAGTCAAATATTTGTACTTGGTTTTGTATTACCAGCAATGATTTCCGCAGATTCGTGGTATATTGTTGGAAGTGGTATTATCGTTGGTTTACTTGATTTGTGGTTGATGTTAAAATTTGTATTTAAATTATAATTGGAGAAAATGTATGAAAAAAATGATGATGTTATTGATGGTTGTATCAACACTATTACTGACTGCTTGTTCAGATGTACCGTCTGGTTATGTTGGTATCAAAGTTTATATGCTGGGTGGTGAGAAAGGTGTTGATACTGAAGAATTAGGTACGGGCAGATACTGGATTGGTTTTAATGAGCAATTGTATACATTCCCTACATTTACTCAAACACATGCTTGGACGAAATCTGCGACAGAAGGATCGCCAACTGATGAATCAATTGATTTTCAATCGAAGAATGGTATGAATATCAATACCGATATTGGTATTTCATATAATATTAGACCAGATAAAGTTAGTTTGATTTTCCAAACATATCGAAAAGGTATTGATGAAATTACCCATATCTATTTGAGAAATATGGTTAGGGATGCTCTTGTTTCTCAAGCATCTAAATTAACAGATGAAGAAATCTATGGTGAGAAAAAAGAAGCACTAATTAAAGCTGTTGAGCAAGAAGTAATCAATGAAACGAAGGATTTAGGTATCAATGTACAAAAAGTATATCTTGTTGGAGCGATGAGATTACCATCAAATGTTATTGAAGCTATTAACGCAAAAGTTGGTGCAATTCAAGTAGCAGCTCAAAAGCAAAATGAAATCGTGTCGGCAGAAGCAGAAGCTAAAAAGAAAGTAGCAATGGCAGAAGGTGAAGCGGAATCTATTTTGACAGTAGCAAGAGCCCAAGCTGAAGCGAATAAATTGATTTCAAGTTCACTAACTGATCCATTAGTAGCTTATCGAAAAATCGAAAAATGGGATGGTAAATTACCAACATTTACCGGTAATGCAACACCAATGATCAATATCACCCAATAATAAATCATGGAGGGAATAAAAATTATACTCCCTCCGTTTACTTATTTTTATCAAAAGGAAAATATAATGCCAACATTATCAAAAATAACATCTGGTTCAAATAGTTCACTTGTAACTAAGATGAAAGCATCGCAAGTAATATTAGATTTTGCTTCTTCTGTCGCAAATAAAGCCCAAGAAACTAACAAATTAACAGGATCAACACTATATCCTATTATTAACGAGCGATGTATTAGTGAACAAAAAGAAGAATCATTGAGTCCATATTATCCTCCATTATTTGCTGATTTATATGAGAGATTAAGTATTATCGATAAAGCTCTAGATGATATTCAATCTACTTTACATATTGTTGAAATTTAAATTTTATTATTTTATTATGATTAAACATGTGAAACCATCATCAAATAATTGTATTCCAG
>NZ_JAQTPQ010000050.1 GCF_028712645.1 Flavobacterium sp.
AAATGGTAACGCATTACATATCAAAACTAAAAAATTTGCCATCCAAAATTTATTGCTTGTCAAGGTATTCGCTTTTAAAATTTTTCTGCCACGAATTTCACGAATTAGCACAAATTCATAAAGAAAAAATAAATTAACACTAATTTTATCTTGCAAAAAGTGAATTTGTGTAATTTTTTTTCACAAATTGGAATTGGATTTCTTATTACAAATAATTATTTAGTCTTTCGAAATTTCCAGATTTCACTTGCCTTTTACCCAACTATTCCTGGAAATGGTAATAATATTTTCAAAACAAATTCATTCGAAACTACTGATTTTGGATTTCAGGATTTTGGATTAGACAAACCTAGAACCGTGATTTACAAATAGTTTCCTGTTTTTGAACTTAAATTATATTATTACAACTACTTGTTAAATTTATAACTTTTTGTTTTATGAAAAATTTGTGGCACAGTTATTGGAAATTCTCAATCAACTAACAATTTAAGAATTAATAATAACTAAAATACAACTATTATGAACAAGTCACAACTTACTTTAGCAGCGTTTATTTTAATGTTCACATTACAAGCTAACGCACAATTTTCGGTTAGTGTAAATTTAGGATTAAGACCTCAATGGCATAATCAAACTCATTGCAATGATGATGTGAGCTATTATTATCTTCCAGAAATCGAAGCCTATTATGATGTTAATTCAGCAGTCTTTATTTACAACGGTCCAAGAGGTTGGGTTCGTACTGCTTATTTACCTGAATATTGTAGAGATTACGATGTGAATCGTGGATATAGAGTTGCTGTAAATTATAGAGGACATTCTCCCTATGTAAATTTCAATTCCGATAGAGAAAAATACTATCACAGAAATTACAGAAATTATAGAGAAGAATACTATCGTCCACAATATCAAAGAAGAAATGATTATGCAGAAGTATCAAACCATCGCAGATACAACAATGGATATAATAACAATAATTATTACAAAAATGAAAGACGTAATCACAACGAACGTGAAAATAGATATGATAATGATCGTGATTAAATAGGATTCGATTGTATAAAAATTAAAAACAGAGAACTTTACGTTCTCTGTTTTTTTTTGAATAGATCTCTTAATTATTTAGGCATTATTTATCCTATTTTTAAAATTACCTTTTGATATTTACTATATTTGATTTTCTTGTAAAATAATCTAAATGCATAAATTTAAAATTCTATTTCTTCTACTACTTATTTGGACTTTTGCTGGTGCACAAAAACCACAAAAACCAAATTCAGCAGAAATTTACAACCAAATCCAGAAGTTAAATTTTCTGGGTTCTGTTCTATATATTGCTGCACATCCAGATGATGAAAACACAAGATTGATTTCTTATTTATCGAATAAAACCAAAGCACAAACAGCTTATTTATCATTAACACGTGGAGATGGTGGACAAAATTTAATAGGTTCACAACTAAGAGAATTATTAGGAGTTATCAGAACACAAGAACTCCTAGAAGCTCGAAAAATTGATGGAGGTGAACAGTTTTTCTCTCGTGCCAATGATTTTGGTTTTTCAAAAAATCCTGAAGAAACGTTAGAAATTTGGGACAAAGAAAAAGTCCTTTCTGATATTGTATGGACCATCCGAAAATTTCAACCCGATGTGATTATCAATCGTTTTGACCACAGAACCTCAGGAAATACGCACGGTCATCATACTTCATCAGCAATGTTGAGCGTCGAAAGTTTTGATTTGACAAACAATCCAACTATTTTTCCTGAACAATTAAAATGGGTACAACCTTGGCATACCAAACGTCAATTTTTTAATCCTTCGTGGTGGTTTTATGGAAGTAAGGAAAAAATGGATGCTGCCGATAAATCTAATTTTATAAAGATTGAAACTGGTGTTTATTATCCAACCATTGGGAAATCAAACCAAGAAATTGCAGCATTAGGTAGAAGTTGTCATCAATCGCAAGGATTTGGAAGCACTGGAATACGTGGCGAAGAAACCGAATATCTAGAACTTATTAATGGAGAAGCTCCTAAAGATAAAACAGACATTTTTGACGGAATTGATACTTCTTGGAATCGAGTTCAAGGCGGAAAACCTATTGGAGAATTGATTTCAACAATTCTTTCAAAATATAATTTTACCAATCCATCGGCGAGTGTTCCTGATTTGGTAAAAGCCTATTTGATGATTCAAGATTTGGACGAAAACCATTGGAAGGAAATTAAAACTATTGAAATCAAAAAAATAATTGCTGCTTGCTCTGGATTATATCTTGAAGCTGTCGCAGAAAATCAAGAAGCAACTCCGGGAAGTTTGATAAAATTGAAACTCGAAGCCATAAATAGAAGTTCAATTGCAATGAATTTGAAAAGTGTGACCACATTGCCAGTGTCCAAAAACATCCTTCAAAACCTTGATTTAGTAAATAACATTTCACATACTATAAATCTTGATTTACAAGTACCATCTACAATTGAATACACACAACCTTATTGGTTAAAAGAAAAAGCAACAGAAGGTATGTATTCGGTTTCTGATCAAAGAAATATTGGAATTCCAGAAAGTGACCGTGAAGTAAAAATCGCTTTCAATATGGAAATCAACGGAATTCAAATTCCATTTGAACACACTGTGGTTTATAAATATAATGACGATGTAAAAGGCGAGATGTACAATTATCTTGATATTGTTCCAGAAGTAACTACAAGTTTTATTGATAAAGTGTTACTTTTTAAGAACACTGAAGTCAAGTCTGTAGCTGTAAAAATAAAAGCGGGAAAAGAGTCTATAAAAGGTGAATTACAACTTGATTTACCAAAGAATTGGATTGTTTCTCCGAAATCAATTCCTTTCAATTTGGATAAAAAAGGAACTGAACAAACTGTCTATTTTGAAGTAACTCCTCCAAAATCACCAGAAGATATAGTTGCTAGAAGCATTGCCATCGTTGATAATAAACGATTTGACAAAGAACAAATCATCATCAATTTGAACCATATTACAAAACAACAAGTTTTGAAACCTTCTGAGGCAAAGTTTATCCGTATGGATTTAAAAACTTTGGAAGAAAAAATTGGTTACATTATGGGAGCTGGCGATGAAGTTCCTAATAGTTTGACCCAAATGGGCTATAAAGTTACTCTGCTCAATCCTGAAGAAATAACACCCGAAAAACTAGCCAATTTTGATGTAGTTATGACAGGAGTCCGTGCATACAATACAGTTCAAGCATTGGCAAACAAACAAAATATTCTTTTTGATTTTGTAAAAAGCGGGAAAACAATGCTTGTACAATATAATAATCCGAATGATTTAGTAACCTCAAATATAGCTCCCTTTCCATTGAAAGTTTCCCGAGATAGAGTTACGGAAGAAAATGCCGAAGTTCGGTTTCTAGCACCCAATCATCCTGTTTTGAATTATCCCAATACAATTACTTCAAAAGATTTTGAAGGTTGGAAACAAGAACAAGGTTTGTATTATCCTAATGAATTCGATAAAGCCTTCACTCCTATTTTATCCTCGAATGACAAAGGAGAAACTCCAAAAAATGGTGCACTGTTAATTGCTCCTTATGGAAAAGGATATTATATTTATACCGGATTAAGTTTTTTCAGAGAATTACCCGAAGGAGTTTCTGGTGCTTTTAAATTATTGGCTAACACAATTTCATTAAAATCTAAAGTAACAATTCCTGCGGAGAAAATTAAACCCTGAGCAATTCAATTATGGAACCAAAAAAAGAAAAAATCTGGAAAAAAAACTATACTTGGGTGCTAATCGCCAACGCCATTTATATTTTGATATTTTATCTAATAATGAAATTATATTCCTAGACTATGCAACTAATCGATTGGATTGTCCTCACCGTAACCTTATTATTCATCGTTATTTATGGCGTTTGGAAAACTAAAGGAAGTAAGAATGTAGAAGATTATATTCTTGGAAGCAATGAAACCCCATGGTACACTGTAGGGCTTTCGGTTATGGCAACACAAGCGAGTGCTATCACTTTCCTTTCAACTCCAGGTCAAGCGTATCACGACGGAATGGGTTTTTTGCAATTCTATTTTGGTTTGCCCATTGCAATGGTCGTGATTTGCCTCACTTTTATTCCAATATACCACAAGTACAAAGTTTTTACCGCTTATGAATACCTCGAAAAAAGATTTGATTTAAAAACACGCTCGCTAGCAGCTATTCTTTTCTTATTTCAAAGAGGACTGGGAACTGGACTAACAATTTATGCTCCTGCTATAATTTTGTCGGCATTGTTGGGTTGGAACCTTACTTTAATGAACATTATTATTGGTGTACTGGTAATCATTTATACCGTTTCTGGAGGAACAAAAGCGGTAAACGTTACCCAAAAACAACAAATGTTCGTGATTATGTCAGGAATGTTTATCACCTTCTTTCTTATTTTACATTTTTTGCCCAATGATATGACTTTTACAAGCGCTTTGCATATTGCTGGAGCCAATGACAAAATGAATATAGTTAATTTTTCATTCGACCCCGAAGAAAAATATACCATTTGGAGCGGAATCACGGGAGGTTTTTTCTTGGCTTTGGCTTATTTTGGAACCGATCAATCGCAAGTAGGTCGCTATCTTTCAGGAAAATCAGTTCGAGAAAGCCAAATGGGACTGATTATGAATGGCCTTTTGAAAGTGCCTATGCAATTTTTTATCCTTCTGACTGGAGTTATGGTATTTGTATTCTTTCAATTCAATCCAGTGCCTTTGAATTTTAATCCCAACAACAAAATAATTGTAGAAAAATCTGCTTACAAAGAGGAATACCACGCCTTAGAGAAAAAGCTAGAAACCCTTTCCGAAGACAAAAAAGTGATTAACTTATTGTATATCGACCAACTCAATCAAGATTATGATAATCCAATTCTCCGAAAAGAACTCGTTGGATTATCAAGTAAAGAAAAAGATTTGAGAGATCGTGCCAAAGAAATTATCCTGAAAGCCGACAGTCACAGTGAAACCAATGACAAAGATTATGTGTTTTTTCACTTTATATTGAATTATTTACCCAAAGGCCTTATTGGTTTGTTGCTTGCCGTAATTATCTCTGCAGCGATGTCTTCTACAGCTTCTGGACTCAATGCATTAGCATCTACAACTGCCATCGATATTTATAAACGTAATGTAAAAGAAGAAAAAACTGAAAAGCATTATGTAAACGCTACTAAGTTTTTTACCTTGTTTTGGGGTATCGTCGCCATCCTTTTCGCCAGCATCGGAACTTTGTTCGAAAACTTGATTCAATTAGTTAATATCGTGGGTTCTATTTTTTACGGAACGGTTTTAGGAATATTCTTGGTGGGTTTCTATTTGAAATATGTGCAGGCCAAAGCAGTTTTTTACAGTGCTGTAGTTAGCCAATTAACCATTTTCATCATTTACTACTATGCTATTTTCATATTTAATAGCGGCGAAGAAAAACTAGGTTATTTATGGCTCAACTTCATTGGAGCAATGTTAACCATAGTTTTAGCTCTGATATTACAATCCTCTTTTTTTAGAAATAAATCTTTAATAAAATAAAAATATCTATTTTTCTTGGTTTTGAATTGATAATCATCAAAATATATTTTAACAAATACTTTTTTATTTTTTTATTAAACCTTCACAATTACCCCAATAAACTAAATTTTAGAATTCAATCTTTCTTCAAAAATTATAATATAAAAAATTCATTGAATAATTATATTCTTAAATAATTTAATATACCGCTAGTATTTTGTAATTTTATTGACAAATACTTAAATTGTAATAAAAATATTTATGAATATGATAAATATCATATAATTAAGTTTTTTTATTATTGAAATTTACATGGTTAAAGTTTTGTTAACATATATCTACTATATTCATAGCAACAGATATTTCAAAATATGATAAATATCATGGAATAACCTGTTAAATATTCGTCAATTCGTAGAGTGAATTTTTACTTAAAAACTATTAAATATATGAAGTAAAAGAAAAAAATAATAGAAAGAAAATTAAAATAAACAAGAGCTAATTAAAATAAATTAAATAAATAAAACAATCAAAATTATGAAAACAGTTAAGCTAATTATGGCAATTTTCGTAGGGATTCTATTTGTATCGCTACAATCGTGTACTCATGCCGACTATGTACCAGTTCCAGGTCCAACAGGTACAGATGGAACAGACGGAGTTGATGGAACAGCATCATGCGTCTCTTGTCACTCTGCAGCACACAGAGATCCTATTATTGCATCTTATGAAGCAGGTGGACACAGTATGGGTATTGAAGTTAATGGTGTAGTATCAAAACATATTTATGGTACAAATATTACTTTTTCTGATGGCTCTTTAAATAGTAATAGAGCATTTTGCTCTCAATGTCACTCTCAAGAAGGATATATTGATAATGCAAAATACGGACGAGCAAACCCTAAAGGATATGATGCCTATCAAGCAATTTCTTGCGAGGGTTGTCATGGTCAACTTCACAGATCTCTTAACTTTGCCGTTGATGGAAATGACTTTGGTTTAAGACAAATAACCGCAGTACCACAAAAAATTAACCCAACAAACTTCTTAAACGCTTCACCAACTGGAGGTACAAGTGCAAACAACACATGTATCACATGTCACCAAATAAGACCCGATTCTAATGGATTCTATAAAAGACCAGTTATTGAAAGTGGAGAAAAAGATATTAATGGAGCTGTTGTAGTAAACAATGCTGTTGGAGGTCCAACATATAAAATTTGGTCTATGAAAACTCCTGCATTAGCTATTGCTCCATACCCAGCAGCAGCAGCAGGAACAAATTACAAAACTTATTCAAATTCTGGACTTGGTGCACACGAATCACCTCAAGCTGATATATGGATGGGAATCACAGGAATTGATATTGAAGGAACTACAACACACTTACCAGCAGCTAAAACTGGAAAACACTTTATTTCTTCTTCTTGTATTCAATGTCACATGGACAAACCTCTAGCAGATGGCTCTAAAGGACAACACTCTTTGAAAGTTTCATTCCAAACTTGTGCAACATGTCATACTAGCGCTGCAAATGCTGAGACTTTATTGACAACTTTCAATATAGACTATGATGCAAAAATTGAAAGTTTAAGATTAGCATTATCCGCACAAACTACTTACTTTACAACATCTGCAACTGGATCAGTGAGTATCAATAAATCTGGAATAGGTACGGCTAATGACACTTATTATTCAAAAGACATTCCGCTTAAATATGTACAAGCATACTGGAATTACAAACTATTGACAGGTGACCCTGCAAAAGGTGTTCACAACCCACTTTATGCTAAAGCATTGATTCAAAACTCTATTGAAGCATTACAATAAATAATAATAAACTACCTCGAGGCAATGTCTCGAGGTAGTTTTATAAAAAAATTAAAATCATTGGCTCTAGGTTTAAACCCATAAATCAAAAAAGGGTTAAAAAAATTACATATTGTAATTACTAGCAAGCTAGTTACCGTAGATCCTGCCAACGAAGTGAAGTTTTAAATTGGTAAAGAAATGAAATTTAAAATGTCATTCTTTAGCAATGTAGCAATTGCTCACAGAACTTTAAACCTTTTGACAATAAAATTGTTAAATATTTAAAATTCAAAAAAAACAATTATTCGTTTAAAAAATAAAAAGATGAAAAAAATATTTCAATATTTATTAATGCTCGTTGTAAGTTTGATGGCAACATCTTGCTATTATGACGAGTTACCTCCAGAACCCGTTATACAGATACCTGATAGTGTTTCGTATTCAACCGATGTACAGCCATTATGGGATCAATCCTGTATCAGTTGTCATAAAGCTGGCGCAACTGCTCCAGATTTAACAGCAGGAAATTCTTATGCTGCATTAATGGCAAATTATGTTGTTGCTGGAAATGCTGCTAACAGTCTTTTGCACAAATCGCTTATTGGTCAAGGAGCTCCACTAATGCCAACAGCTGGAATATGGAGCGATTCAAAAATTGCTCTTGTTGACAAATGGATTAATGATGGTGCTCTTAATAACTAACTATAAATAGGAAATCATGAAATTATATAAAACAATATTTATAGCCTTATTTGCTTTGCCAATGATGATGGCAGCTCAAGAAGTACAAGATACCATAGCAGTACAAGAAGAACAGGTTGCTGAAGTACAAGATACTATTGCACCTGCTACAGTTGAACTTGAACGTGCGGCTTTTGAAAGCACTTCATTAATTGAAAGTCAAACCAATCGTGTTTATTCAAAAGGAACCATCGAAATGATTATGAACCACCGTTTTGGTCTTGTTAATGGAACCAATGATATGATTGGAATTTGGGCTCCTTCTAATATTCGAATTGCTTTAAACTATTCTATAACAGACAGAATTACCGTTGGATTTGGTACAACTAAAGATGCTAGATTATTAGATTTCAGTCTTAAAGCGGCTATTTTTAGACAAACTGTTGGTAACAAGATGCCTTTTAGTATTACTTATTATGGCAATTTTGCTAATAGTACATTATCAAAAGTAAATTTTATAAATACTTCTAACCGTTTTTCATTTTTCAACCAATTAATCATTGCAAAACGTTTCAGCAAAGCAATTTCATTCCAGATTGCTCCTAGTGTTTCTCACTTTAATGCATTAGATGCCTCAATGAAAAATGATTTATTTTCAATAGCAATTGGAGGACGTGCTAAAATTACTTCTGATATGTCAATTCTTCTAGAATCTAATCAGCCTTTGACTAAACAAGCAAATAATCCTAAGCCAGGATTAAGCACTGGGGTCGAATTCTCAACCGTTGGTCACACCTTTCAAATATTCGTGACTAACTACCGAGGAATTATCAATCAGCAAAGTATTATGTTTAACCAAAACGATTTCTTTTCAGGAGATTTTGCAATTGGATTTAACATCTCAAGAACTTGGTAATATTTAAATAAATTATTTGCATAAAAAACTACAGATGTTTTAACAAAATTGAATTAGAAATAAACGAAGAAGAGGATTCTCTCTCCATAATAGGATGAGTTTATCCTCTTTTTCTATTCAACCTACTTAATCAAAACAAAGTCTAATTAAAATTAACTGATATTAAATAGTTTACCCGCAATTAATACGGAAAATAAAATATCAAAATAATTTCAAAGTATGATAAATATCATTAAAAAAGGCAAAGGAAATATTGAAATTTACATCATAATTTAAATGGAACAAATCAGTTTTAAAGTGGTAATTTTATTTAAATTATTTTACTAAAAAGTAATACTAAACAATATGGAAAAAGAAAACAATAATTCATCCAGAAGAAATTTCCTCAAACTTGGTGCTTTAGGTGGTATCGCCTTGGCCGGAACAGCGATTGCTAGTGCAGTTACTGATGAAAGCACAAAAGTCACAGGTAAAAAAGTAAAAGTTCTCACTGCTGATGGTAAATTGATTGAAGTAGATAGCTCACTTGTTGATCACCATGCCTCAAATGATAAATTTACCAAAGAGGAAATTCGACAAGGAGTTGAAGGGAAGAAATTTATCCGAGTTATTGATTTAGCCAAATGTGCTAATGAGAGAAAATGCATTGAAGGATGTCAAAAGGCTCATAATTATTTAGCCCCTGTTGAATACATTAAGGTTAAAAAAATGCAAAATTCTCCACTTGAATCACCATATTGGTTCCCAACTATGTGCTATCATTGTGATAATCCACCTTGCACAAAAGTTTGCCCAGTTGATGCTACATTCAAACGCTCAGATGGAATTGTAGCTATGGATTATGATCGCTGTATAGGATGTAAATTTTGTATGGCAGCTTGTCCATATTCAGCTAGAACTTTTAATTTTGGAAGACCAGAACAATTAAAATTTACCGAAGAGCATGGAAATGACACTTCAGATCCAAATCACTGTACAACTCCTTATGCCCAAGAAGGAACTGTAGCAAAATGCGATTTTTGTACAGATCGCTCATCAAAAGGATTATTACCAGCCTGTGTTGTTGAATGTCCAAACGGTGCCATCCTTCATGGTGATGAATTAGAAGATGTAGTAACAAATGGAGAGGATACCTTTAGACTAAAAAAACTATTGCAAGACAGAGGAGCCTATCGTCAATTTGAAGAATTAGGAACTCAACCACGTGTTTATTACTTACCGCCTGTGGCACGAAATTTCCCGTTTGAAGATGCAACAGAAGTTCATAACACAAAAGAATAATCTTTAAAAAGTAAAATTATGTCTAAAGAAAAAAATATACCAGAATCAACAAAATACGAAACCTTTACGCAGGAAGAGTATATGATTATGAAAGATGACCTGCTTCGACCTGTCGAAAAAATTGGAATAGCAGGAAAAATTTGGATTACATTTTTAACAGCTATATTCTTGGCAGGAGTTTTTGCCTATTATTTACAAGAATCTAGAGGTAAATATGTAACTACAGGCTTGAGAGATTATACAATGTGGGGAGTTTATATTTCCAACTTTTTATTTTTGGTTGCTTTAAGTTTATCATCCGTATTTATGTCAGCAATACTTAAATTGACTAATTTTCAATGGTATCGACCTCTTGCTAGAATTGCAGATGTAATATCCCTTTCCAGTATCACAATGGCGGGAATATGCATTATGATATCAATGGGGAGACCAGACAGACTTTGGCATTTGTTTGTATATGGGCGCATTCAATCTCCAATAATTTGGGATATTATAGTTGTTGCTACTTATTTTGCAGCCTGTGTTTTAGTTCTTTTCATAGCATTAATTCCTTCTTTGTCTACATGTAAAAATCATTTAAAAAACCTTCCAAAATGGCAATTGAAAATGTATGATATTCTTTCTTTTGGATGGGAAGGAACAACAGAGCAATGGAAGATATTAAAAAAGACAGTACTTATTTTGACTATATTAATAATTCCGCTAGGAATTGCACTCAGAACAGTAAGTGCTTGGCTTTTTTCAACAACCTTACGACCAGAATGGGATAGTACTAATTTTGGTGCCTATTTTGTTTCAGGTTCAGCATTAATAACTGTTGCAGTAATGATTATCGCTGTTTATGCATTTAGAAAAATTTACAAATTAGAAAATTATTTAACCGAAATGCACTTTGACAAATTGGGTCGTGCTATGGTGTTGATGGGATTAATATATGCCTATTTTAATATCAATGAATACCTTGTTCCTGCCTATAAAATGTCAGGATTACACGCTAATCACTTATTGAATTTATTCATAGGCGAAAATGCTCTTTTTTATTGGTCGGTAGTATTTTTTGGAATTGCGGTGCCAAGTATTTTACCAATGTTAAAAAAAATGAGAAAACCACTGCCACTAAGTATTATTGCTCTAGCAGTTTTAATTGCTGGTTGGTTTAAATTTTATTTAATTGTAATCCCTGGTCAGGCTCATCCTTTGTTACCTATACAAGATGTTCCTGAATCATGGAAACATTACACTCCAAGTCTGATTGAAATGACGATAGTTGCAGCCACAATTGCAGGAACTATGCTGATTATAACCTTGTTCTCAAGATTTTTTCCTATCATTTCAGTATGGGAAGTTG
Organism: Flavobacterium sp.; assembly: GCF_028712645.1. Lineage (GTDB taxonomy): Bacteria > Bacteroidota > Bacteroidia > Flavobacteriales > Flavobacteriaceae > Flavobacterium. The sequence goes on from NZ_JAQTPQ010000050.1 coordinate 11,586, forward strand.
CAGAAGGAAAATTAGAAGGAAAAGAAGAAATAATTAACTATAAATAATTCTGAGATGAAAAATTATAACTGTTTCATAGTATCCTGTTTTATGTTGTTGTTTTCAATGACAGCTTCATTTGCACAAGATAAAGAAGCAAAAATTACCTTGACATTTGCAAAAGTTGATTCTGTAAATGTTTGTAAAGCTCTTGTAACTTCAGAGGGAAGTCCGGTAATTGAAATCCCTGTAAATTTATCAGTAAAACGTCTGTTCAGCAACCTAGCTTTAGGTGATGCAGTCTCAACAGATTCAACAGGTGTAGCCACTTTTGAAGTCCCTCAGGATATTCCATCACGTGATGGAAAATTAACTATATTTGCTAAAATAGAGGATGATGAAAACTATATGAACACTGAAACAAGTGGCGAAGTAAATTGGGGTACGATAGTTGTTAGTGATAACTCAAATATCAACGAGCGTTCTATTGCAGCAGGAAGAAATGGAGCTCCAATATATTTTATTATTTCGTCACTACTAGTTATAGGATTAGTATGGGGTTTCTTGATATACTCAGTCTTACAAGTATTCAAAATTAAACGATTAGGAACTATAAATAAAGATTAAACAATTAAAACAACTATTAAATTTAAAATTATGAAAAACTTAAAACAAATTCTTTTTGGCTTAGCAGTTATAGCAGCCTTTACGTTCACCCAAACTACTAACGCACAAGCAAAACCAAAAGGAAAAGAATGGAAAGTTCCTGCTGCTGATGCTAGCAAAAAAAGCACTGTAAAAGCAGGTGATGCATCTGCAATTAGTGAAGGAAAATCAATCTGGGGAACAAATTGTAAATCTTGTCACGGTATTAAAGGTCTTGGTGATGGATCAAAAGCAGAAAAAATAGACATTTCTTGTGGTGATTTTTCTTCTAAAGAATTCCAATCTAAATCAGATGGTGAAATGTTTTATTATACAAAAATTGGAAGAAAACCAATGCCTTCTTTTAAAGAAAAATTAAGTGACACAGAGCTTTGGCAAGTTGTAGCTTATATGAGAACCTTAAAAAAATAATTTTTAAGAATTTATAAACAAAACAAAAGGGCTTGAGCAATCAACCCTTTTTTTATGCAATGATTTGACATAAAAAATCCCGTTGACTATAAACGGGATTTTTATGTTTATTAAAAAGTTTTTTATTTCTTACTCCACTCTGCAATACTATCTTTATTCATTTTTACATAGTCTTGGTTTTTGGCAATTTCTGCCGCGTCAAGAGAGATTTTAGCAGTTTCAATAGCTCCTTTCTTGTCTCCTTGTTTTGCTTGAATCAATGATTTCAAACGGAAATAGTAATAAGGTTTATCTGCATTCATTTCTATAGCTTTATCAACATAAGTTCTCGCTTTTACAATATCTTCATTTGATTGAAAAAAGTATTGAGCAGATGAAAAATAATCACCTGCAGTTGGACCAGCAAGAGTTTTTTGGATACTCGTCATCGTGGTTTTTTGTGTAGGAACTTCAAACTTAATGGCAACAATTGTATTTTCCCAAGACAACTCTAAAAAGGCATAGTTTATATCTAAATTACTAATTCCAATAGTAAAACTTTCAAGTTTTCTGTCTAAAATCTCAGGTTTTACATTAGTTCTCAAAGCCACATTTGCTTCATCCCAAACTGCTGGATTTCCCCAATTGTCCGTTTTAGAATAAAAAACAATTTCCCAATTATCTGCTTTTGGAATGGTGTAAATAGCATATTTCCCTTTAGCTAAAGTTTTACCATCAATAACCACATCATCACTAAATGAGATTGTTGTATTTTCATTGGCTCCAGTTCTCCATAATTTTCCATAAGGGACCAAATCTCCAATAACAGCTCTGCCTCTAGCACTTGGTCTTGAATAATTAACTTCCACTTCGGTCAAACCAACAACCTGTGTCAAAATTGATCTCGGACTTAATTGAGGTGTTTTTATTTGTGCCTCAATAGCATAATTAGCAATCATTATTGCCAAAATAAATATTATTTTTTTCATAGTATAAAATTTAGATGTTTTTTCAAATTTACAAATTCAAGCGATTATATATGTTAATTATTACTTAATATGAAATTACAACCGAGCCACTTTTTCAAAACTTAACTCATCAAAATGATTAATTACTAAATCTGCCAATGATAAATCTTGCATTTTTGAATGTTCACTATTGTAACCAATACAATAAATACTAGCCGATTTTGCAGCAATAACTCCATTAGTGCTATCCTCAATTACAATACAATTTTCTTTTGGAGCGATTGATAAAGAGGCTGCAAATTCAAATATAGCAGGGTGTGGTTTTGAATTCGGAAAATCCTCTCCACTAACAATATGAGAAAAATACGGATGCAATTTAAACCGTCTAAAAACTCTATCTATAGTCACTTTCGAAGCCGATGAAGCTACTATCAATTGCATTCCGTTTGAATGTAAATCTTTAATCAACTTTTCAACTCCATCTAGCAAAGTTAAATCTTCTTTACTGTCGAAAGCATCGTTAAAAATAGTACGTTTTCTTTGTATTAAATCTTCTACCTCATAATCAAGAGGAAAAAGTTCTTTCAATTTCTGAAATGTATTTCGAGTTGAAAAGCCCATAAAAGAGGTAAACATTTCCTCGGTTACGTCAATATTCATCTCTGAAAATTGTTTAAAATAAGCATAATGATGAACGGGTTCTGTGTCAACAATTACACCATCCATATCGAATATTACTGTTTGAATCATTTTGGGTGTTGGGTTTTGAATGAAATTTTTTAATTTTTAATTCGTAATGTTTAATTTTAAAAGGTATCTAATTACAGTTTCAGCAGCATATAAACCAAACAATCCTGGCATATAACTGTTTGTTCCATAAAAAGATTTTTTATAATTAGATCCATCAGTCATTTTTAAGCTAGAATCATCTTGAATTTCAGATGAAAAAACTACTTTCAGTTTGTCAATTTTTGCTTCTTTTAATCTTCTACGAATGGTTTTTGCTAGAAAGCAATTTACCGTATTGGTAATATCGGCGACCTTAACTTTCGAAGCTTCCATCTTTCCTCCTGCTCCCATCGAAGAAATAATTTTGACTCTTTTCCGCTTGGCAGCAATTATCAAATTCAACTTTGGTGTTACGCTATCTATACAATCTAAAACATAATCAAACTCACTTGAAACCACCTCGAAAGCACGTTCTGGAGAAAGAAATTCTTGGATTCTAGTAAGTTTCAATTCCGGATTAATGTCCATCAAACGGTCGCCAACAATGGTTACTTTAGGTTGTCCAACAGTCGAATGCAAAGCAGGCAATTGTCGGTTTATATTCGTAATATCGACCACATCTCCATCAACAATAGTCATTGTTCCTACTCCTGCTCTAGCCAAAAATTCAGCGGCAAAGGAACCAACTCCGCCAAGTCCTACAACCAGAACATTGGCATTTTTTAATTTTGTTAATCCTTCGGGTTTAAATAAAAGTTCCGCTCTTTCTGTCCATTCTGCCATAATTCTTTGGTTTCAAGTTTAATGTTTCAAGTTTCCGAAAATCTGAAATCAAAAACTCTTGTAAAATTATTATTTATTATTCCTTTAAGTTCTTCAACTTTAATGTTTTTATATTTCGCTGCCAAAGCATAAACTTCCCGAATTCCTTCCTCAATTGTATCAGTTTCCAAGAAAAATCGATTGTTTGGAACACTTTTAAAAACAGATTCTAATTCTGGAATTTTCAATAAATATTTTCCAAACGAAATATAAAATCCATTGTCAATTAATTGTTTGGCAACTTGCTGGTTTTTCGAAAATCCGTGAATTAGCATAGGAACCGTAATATTCAATCTTTTCTTGATTTCCATTACTTCCTGAAAAGAAGCAACACAATGAATCACGACTGGTTTCTGATATTTTTCGGCTAAAGCCAATTGCTTTTCGAAAACCAATTGTTGCAAATCAAACGGAATTTCGATGCGTTTATCTAAACCACATTCGCCGACGGCAAGACATTTTTTTTCTTGCAATTGATGCTCAATAATCTGCAAATCCGCTTCTACTCTATCTTCAACAATAAACCAAGGATGAATACCAATAGAATAAAACGGAATCGAGTCATCAAATTCTTGCGGATATTGATTGACTAATTCTAACACTTCCGATTGATTCGTGAATTTGTGTGTATGAAGATTGAAGTATCGCATTAGTCGTGGAATTTCTTAACTCCAGCATTAATTTCTATATTCAAATCGTTTTCCAAAGGAACAATTGGGCAAGAATAACGATGACTATAAGCGCAATACGGATTATAAGAAGTATTAAAATCGATGGCAATGGTGTCCTCTTTTGGAATCTTCAAATCGATATATTTTCCGCCAATGTAGCTTTCGTTTCCAGAAGTTAAATCGGAAAATGGTAAAAATAAATAATCCTTATATTCTTCCTTTTTTGACAATTCAATATTCTTGTAAACATTCAATTGAAATGATTTTCCGTCGATAGAAAACTGTACTATTCCATATTTTACATACATTGGTTTCCTATCGGTTGATGTTTTCATCTCGAATGGCATTTCGTTTTCCGTTCTAACGAATTTTGCAATTACATAGAACTTTTCAGTAATTGGATAAAAATCCAAAGCCTTGAATTCTTTTAAATCTTCGGCATCCAACGGACTTGTTTTAGCGTCAGCAAATTCAATATTTAGGTCTTTTTGAAATTTTTCAACAGACGCAATGTCAAATTTTTCTTGGCAAAAGCCAAAATTCAATATTCCCAAAAAAAACAAGGTTAGAATATTTTTCATATTTTAAATTTTAGCAAAAATAGCTTAAAAGTTATTAAGCTACAAAGATTCTATTTTGAGAAATTTTGATTTGCAGTTAACGATTGTGTCTAATAAAAACTTTGTAGATTTGCCAACTATAAATTTATCCAATGCTAAAAACCGCTCTCAAACAATACATCAACAACTTCAAAGGTTTTAGACGTGAGGTATGGATTCTAGCTCTCATCACTTTTATCAACAGAGCGGGTACAATGGTTTTGCCGTTTTTGTCGAAATATTTAAAAGAAGACTTGCATTTTACCTACGGACAAGTGGGATGGATTATGGTTTGTTTTGGTTTTGGTTCAATGCTTGGCTCTTGGTTGGGAGGCAAATTATCAGACAAAATTGGTTTTTATAAAATAATGGTTTTCAGTCTTTTTACCAGTGGAATTCTATTTTTCATATTGCAATACATAACCACTTTCTGGGGATTGTGTTTTGGAGTTTTTGGTATTATGTCGGTTTCAGATATGTTCCGGCCAGCGATGTTTGTTTCACTTGGAGTGTATGCAAAACCCGAAAACAGAGTTCGTGCCTTGTCATTAATTCGTTTGGCAATCAATTTTGGTTTTGCAGCTGGACCAATGCTTGGTGGACTTATCATTTTAG
>NZ_JAQTPQ010000051.1 GCF_028712645.1 Flavobacterium sp.
GGATTTACGACCTCTTTTGTTGTAGCTTCTTGCTTCTCATTATTTGATTTACATTGAACCAAAACCATTAGCATTGCAATACTTGCAAGGCTCAAAATTATTATTTTTTTCATTGTTTGTTTTATTTATTATTTGGAGTAAAATTAAGTAAATTATTACCAATTAAATATGATATATCTCACTTTTTAGAAAAGAATAGAGTGTTATTCTTTTTATTATATAATTGTGGTTACAGGAAGAATTAAATTCAATTCTCTTAAAAAAAATCCCATTTCATTTTTTATTGAAATGGGAATCTTTATTTGTTAAACTGTTGCTGCTTCGACAGGCAACGGAATCTGGTTTCTTAGTAAATCGTCGAAGGTTTCATGAGCACGAATCAAATGGCCTTGACCATTTTGCCATAAAACTTCGGCTGGTTTGTATCTCGAATTATAGTTAGAAGACATCGAGAAACAATAAGCTCCTGCATTTCTAAAACTAAGGACATCACCTTCATTGATTTCGGAAATTCTACGGTTGTTGGCAAAAGTGTCTGTTTCGCAAATATATCCCACAACAGAGTAAAAACGCTCTTTCCCTTTTGGGTTTGTAATATTGTCGATATGGTGTTGGGAACCATAAAACATTGGTCGAATTAAGTGATTGAATCCACTGTCAATTCCAGCAAAAACGGTAGAGGTTGTTTGTTTTATCACATTTACTTTCGCTAAAAAGAAACCTGCTTCACTTACCAGAAATTTTCCTGGTTCAAAAATCAAGGTCAATTCTTTTCCGTATTCTGCACAGAAGGCATTGAATCTTTTAGATAATTTTTTTCCTAATTCTTCAATATCAGTTTCAATATCGTCTTTTTTGTAAGGCACTTTAAATCCACTACCAAAGTCAAGAAAGTCAAGGTTTTTGAAGTTTTTGGCCACGTCAAATAATATTTCGGCAGCATATAAAAACACCTCAATATCTAAAATATCTGAACCTGTGTGCATATGAATTCCAGCGATATGCATTTTAGTATTTTCAACAATACGAAGCAAATGAGGAATTTGATGAATAGAAATTCCAAATTTACTATCTATATGTCCCACAGAAATATTGGTATTTCCACCCGCCATTACGTGAGGATTGATACGAATACAAACAGGTACATTTGGATATTTAGTACCAAATTGCTCCAAAATCGACAAGTTATCAATATTGATTTGAACTCCCATTGCTGATACTTCTTCGATTTCTTCGAGAGAAACACCATTTGGAGTAAAAAATATTTGCTCAGGAGAATATCCGGCGTAAAGTCCTAATTGTACTTCTTGAATAGAAACCGCATCCAAACAAGATCCCATTTCTCTCAACAATTGAAGAATGGCAACGTTTGACAAGGCTTTCATTGCATAATTGATACGCAACTTCTCTACTTTCGAGAAAGCATTTGTTAATCTTTTATATTGCGATTGGATTTTTTCGGCATCATATACGTATAAAGGACTTCCGAATTGTTCTGCTAATTGTACTAAATCTTTTGATTGCATCTCACTATATTTTTGGTAAATTTATTATTCTTTATTGATTCACACAAGGGAAAAATTTAAATTAACAAATTATAACAAAATGTTTTAAAAGTAACATTTGTTGTAATTTCAAAAAACTATTTTAAACATAAAACCCTTGAAAAGATATTTTTTCAAGGGTTTTGTACAATGCTAATTACTTTTTATAAACTTGGTAAATCACCGTTACCTTTTGTTGGTAAATTGGTGTAACCCATTAAATATAAATCGACTTCTCTGGCAGCTTCACGACCTTCAGAAATTGCCCAAACAATTAGAGATTGTCCTCTTCTCATATCACCGGCTGTAAATATGTGAGGAACATTGGTTTGATAATTTGTCGCAAAATAATTGTTACGAGCATCAATTTTTATTCCTAATTGGTCGCTCAATGTTTTTTCTGGACCTGTAAATCCAAGAGCTAACAAGGCTAAATCACAAGGCCAAATTTTCTCCGAACCTTCTTTTTCAATTAATTCAGGTCTTTGTCCTGGTTTCAATTTCCATTCTACTTCAACGGTTTTTAAAGCGGTTAATTGGCCGCTTTCATTGGCAATAAATTCTTTGGTATTGATTAACCAATTTCTTCCGCAACCTTCTTCGTGTGAAGAGGACGTTTTTAATTGCAAAGGCCAAAAAGGCCAAGGAGTAGTTTCGCTTCTTCCAACGGGTGGTTTTGGCATAATTTCGAAATTGGTAACAGATAATGCTCCTTGTCTGTTTGATGTTCCCACACAGTCGGAACCTGTATCTCCACCACCAATAACGATTACGTTTTTACCTGTTGCTTTTATTTGGTCAGGAATAACTTCGCCATACAAAGATTTTGTTTGTTGTGTCAAAAAAGTCATTGCTTGAACAACTCCTTTGCTATCGGCACCTTTTGTAGGTAATCCTCTTCTTTCGGTTGAGCCACCACACAATACAATAGAATCAAAACTATTCAATTGGTCAATGCTGTAATTTACACCAACATTTACATTGGTTTTGAAAACAATTCCTTCAGCTTCTAAAATGGCAACACGTCTATCGATGATTCCTTTTTCTAATTTGAAATTTGGAATTCCGTAGCGTAATAATCCGCCAATGGCATTATCTCTTTCAAAAACGGTTACGCTATGACCGGCACGATTTAATTGTTGTGCTGTCGCTAAACCAGCTGGTCCAGAACCAATAACAGCTACTGTTTTTCCAGTTCTAACTTCTGGAGGTTGAGGTTTAATCCAACCTTCAGCAAAACCTCTTTCTACAATGCTTTTTTCAATATTTTCTATTGAAATAGGATCTTTTATGATTCCTAAAACACATGATTTTTCACATGGAGCTGGACATAAACGACCTGTAAACTCAGGAAAGTTGTTTGTTGATTGTAGAATATTTAAGGCACTTTGCCATTCTTCTTGATGTACCATATCGTTGAAATCTGGAATTAAATTCCCCAACGGACATGCGCTATGACAAAACGGTATGCCACAATCCATACATCTTGAACCTTGTTCTTTTATTTTATCTTTTGCTAACGGAATTGTAAATTCATTGTAGTTTGTAACTCTTTCCTGAACAACTATATTACTTTCGTCAGCTCTGTTGTATTCTTTAAATCCACCTATCTTGCCCATAACTATTGTGCTATTAGTTCTTCTAATTGATTTTCTTTAGCTAATCTTATCAATGCTTTTTTGTATTCTGTTGGCATTACTTTGATAAAATGCTTTTGTTGGTTTTCCCAGTCACCAAGGATTCGTTTCGCCAATGGACTATTGGTGTACATAGAATGATTGCGAATCAAACGTCTTAGTTTTGCTAAGTCATCTTTTTCCAAAGTTTCAAATTCAACCATTTCCATATTGCATAAACCATTCTCGAATTGTTTTTTCTCGTCAAAAACATAAGCAATTCCACCGCTCATTCCAGCTGCAAAATTTCTACCCGTTTTTCCAAGAACAACTACAGTTCCTCCAGTCATATATTCGCATCCATGATCTCCAATTCCTTCAACAACTGCTGTTGCTCCTGAATTTCTAACGCAAAAACGTTCTCCAGCAATACCATTGATATAGGCTTCCCCAGTTATTGCACCATAAAGTGCCACATTGCCCACGATGATGTTTTCTTCAGGTTTGAAAGTTGCAGTAGGAGGAACCTTGATAATCAATTTTCCGCCAGAAAGTCCTTTACCTAAATAATCATTACAGTTTCCGTGAATTTTGTATGACAAACCATTGGTTGCAAATGCTCCAAAACTTTGCCCTGCTGAACCTTCAAAATCGACTAATATGGTATCCTCAGGTAAACCTTGTGCTCCATAAATTTTTGAAATTTCATTACTCAAAATTGCGCCAACAGCACGATCTGTATTTTTGATTTTAAAAGTAACTCTTGTTCTTTCTTTTCTGTAAATAGAAGGAAGAGCCGCTTTGATAATGTCAAAATCAAGTACGTTTTCTAAAGCGTGATCTTGAGTTGTTGTATTGTGATTAGGTACAATGTTCGCTTTTTCTGGTTTGTATAAGATTGTTGATAAATCTAAACCACTTGCTTTATAATGTTTGATGGCTTTGTTCACATTTAATTTTTGTGATTGTCCTACCATTTCTTTCAAGGTTCTAAAACCAAGTTGCGCCATTATTTGTCTCAACTCTTCAGCAATAAAATACATAAAGTTGATAACGTGTTCTGGAGTTCCTTTAAAGTTTTTTCTTAATTCTGGATCTTGTGTTGCAATACCTACTGGACAAGTATTCAAGTGACAAGCTCTCATCATAATACAACCCGAAGCTACTAATGGAGCTGTTGCAAAACCAAATTCTTCTGCTCCAAGTAAAGCAGCGATAGCTACGTCACGACCAGTTTTCAACTGACCATCACATTCTAAAACCACACGACTTCTTAAATCATTTAAGATTAAGGTTTGTTGTGCTTCGGCTAATCCTAATTCCCAAGGAATTCCCGTATGTTGTAAGGAAGTTAAAGGTGCAGCACCAGTTCCTCCGTCATATCCTGAAATCAAAATTACATCGGCTTTTGCTTTGGCAACACCTGCTGCGATGGTTCCAACACCAACTTCGGAAACTAATTTAACGTTAATTCTAGCTTCACGATTGGTATTTTTTAAATCGAAAATCAATTGGGATAAATCCTCAATAGAATAAATATCGTGATGTGGCGGTGGCGAAATCAATCCAACATAAGGCGTTGAATTCCTAACTTTGGCAATCCACGGATATACTTTTTCGCCTGGTAATTGTCCGCCTTCTCCAGGTTTTGCGCCTTGAGCCATTTTTATTTGAATCTCTTTGGCATTCGTCAAATAGTTGATAGAAACACCAAATCTTCCCGAAGCTACTTGTTTGATGGCACTATTTCTAGAATCACCATTTAAGTCTTTTTGGAAACGTTTTGGATCTTCTCCACCTTCTCCAGAATTGCTTTTTCCGCCAATTCTATTCATAGCAATCGCCAAATTTTCGTGGGCTTCTAAACTGATAGATCCATAAGACATAGCTCCAGTTTTGAATCTTTTCACGATTTCTGTCCAAGGTTCTACTTCGTCAATAGAAATAGGATCCAAGTTATTGAATTCAAATAATCCCCTGATAGTCATCAAGTTTTTACTTTGGTCATTGACCATATTTGAATATTCCTTATAGCTTTCAGGACTGTTTAATCGAACCGCTTGCTGCAATTTTGCAATCGTGGTTGGGTTAAACATGTGTCTTTCTCCGTTACGTCTCCATCTGTAAATTCCTCCAATTTCTAAAGGTAATAAACTGGCAACTTTTGAATTTGGAAAAGCTTTTTGGTATCTTTTTTTGACTTCTTTCTCTACTTCCATCAAGCCAATTCCTTCGATTCGGGATGGAGTGTTAGGGAAATATTTAGAAGAGAATGTTTTATTTAATCCTAAGATTTCGAAAATTTGAGCACCTCTATAAGAATGTAAGGTAGAGATGCCAATTTTATTCATAATTTTAAGGATTCCTTTTGCAATTGCCTTGTTGAAATTTTTGATTGCATCATCGGCATTTACGTTTGAAATAAATCCTTGATTTACTTGGTCACGAATGATTTCGTTAACCATATATGGATTTATGGCACTAGCTCCATAACCAAATAATAATGCAAAATGATGCGGTTCACGTGGCTCGGCAGATTCAATTAAGATTCCGAATTTCGAACGTACTTTCAGCGTATTTAATGAGTGATGAATATAGGAACAAGCCAATAACATTGGGATTGGAGCCATTTTTTCGCTAACACCTCTATCAGAGAGAATAACAATATTGCAACCTTCGGATACTGCTTTGAAAGTAGCATTCACGCATTTTTCTAAAGCTCTTTCTAGTCCATTGACTCCTTTTTCTATTTCGTATAAGGTTGATATTTTTACCGATTTAAAATCAGGATGATCAATGCTACTTATTTTATCTAAATCTTCGTTTGAAATAACTGGATTTTGGATTTTTAATTTCTTGCAATGTTTTGGAGCAATGTCAAAAATATTATAATCACCACCAATTGCCAAACTGATGTCGGTTATGATTTCTTCACGAATACCATCCAAAGGTGGATTGGTAACTTGTGCAAATAATTGTTTGAAATAGTTGTATAAAAGTTGAGGTTGATCTGACAAAACAGCTAGTGGAGTGTCATTTCCCATTGAGCTGATGGCTTCGTAACCACTAGAACCCATAGGATTTATTATGGTTTTCAAGTCCTCAATTGAATAGCCAAACATTCGTTGACGGGTTTCAAAATCTATGTTTTCAACAGGAATAACATTGTCAGTATAAGGAATTTGTGCTAAATGCAGTAAATTCTCATCTAACCATTCTTTGTAAGGATGTTTGCTAACGATTAAATTTTTTATCTCATCATCTTCAATGATTCGTCCTTCATTCATATCTACAAGGAACATTTTTCCTGGTTCCAAACGACCGTGTTGTACTACATCTTCGGGTTTGATGTCAAGAACGCCAATTTCTGATGACATAATTACAAAGCCACCTTTTGTAAGTGTATAACGAGAAGGTCTCAAACCATTTCTGTCCAATAAAGCACCAATTACGTTTCCATCGGTGAAAGGAATTGAAGCAGGTCCATCCCAAGGTTCCATAATACAGGCATTGTATTCATAAAACGCTTTTTTCTCAGCTGACATAGTTTGATGTTTTTCCCAAGCTTCAGGAACTACCATCATCATTGCTTCGGGAAGTGAACGTCCTGTCATTAATAACAATTCGACAACCATATCCATCGAAGCAGAATCTGATTTTCCTTCTAATATTATTGGAAATAATTTTTTGATGTCTTCTCCAAAAACGTCACTTTTCATCAATTCTTCACGAGCACGCATACGGCTTATATTTCCTCGAAGCGTGTTGATTTCTCCATTATGACACATATATCTAAATGGCTGTGCTAATTCCCAAGAAGGAAAAGTATTGGTAGAAAATCGTTGGTGAACCAAAGCTAGTCTTGTAACCAAATCATTATCTAATAAATCGACATAATAAGCACTGATATCTTCTGGTCTTAGTAAACCTTTATATATTATGGTTGTTGTAGAAAAACTTGAGAAATAGAACATGTGACTTTCAGAAATTTTTGAATTTCTAATCGTATGTTCAGCAAATTTTCTTGCGGCAAACATTTTGGCATTAAATTGTTGCTCTGTAAGTTCTAAACCGTTTTTACCAACAAAAACTTGTTTTACAGTTGGTTCTTTTTCATCCGCAATTTGCCCTAAATTCGATGCATCAACAGGAACATCTCTCCATCCTAAAATTTCAAGATTTTGATTTCTTATTGATTCTTCAAAAGTAGTTTTGCAAAAAATAGTTTGGTTTATGCTTTTTGGCATAAAAACCATTCCTACTGCATACTCTCTTGTTTCTGGAATTTCGAATTCACAAACTTTCTTAAAAAAATTATGAGGTATATCAAATAATATTCCTGCTCCATCTCCAGTTCTTCCGTCAGAACTTACGGCACCACGGTGATCTAGATTAATTAAAATATCTAGTGCTTTATGAATAATGTCATTCGACTTAATTCCATTCAAATTGCAAATAAATCCTGCGCCACAGTTGTCGTGTTCAAATTCGGGCAAATAGAGTCCTTGTTCTTTAACTTTCATTCTTGATAATTTTTATGCAAAAATATAGATTTCATTAATTATAATGAATTTTAAAAGTTGAGTTTTCTACATTTTTGTTGTAATAATAGAAAAACGTTTATTTAATAGCAATAATTCATTCTAATACATTCAAATTGTCAAATTCATAATTTGTTCTAATTAAAAAAAAATTGATTAACAGAAAACGACAAAAAATCCTATTTTAAATAAAGTTTTCTCAATCGTTATAGTAGTTTTGAATTTAATAATTCTTAATTTTTAGCCTCATAAATTTGATATTTCGTAAATATCCAAATCTGGATAATTTTGGAAAAATTTTATTGGTCACAGCTGTAGTTAAAACTATGCACTTTAGTGCATTTTCCTTTCAGGTTCTATAAAATTTTACCGCAAATTCGCAGATTATTTATACGGATTTGGTTTTTAATTTGCGAATCTGCGGTTGAATTATTTTTACTCTTAAAACTTTGCAGACTTTTAGTCTGCTAAATTAAAACTATTGACTTTCAGTCAATAGCGGTTTATTTCAATTTTATAATAGAAAAAGATTTTTGTTTAAGATGAATTTGTTATTTTTGTGGCACTTTATTTCTGGAATAAATTCAGAATCTTGTCAAATACTTTAATATGGATATACACGAATACCAAGGAAAAGAAATACTTGCCAGTTATGGCGTAAAAGTGCAGCGTGGTTATGTTGCAAACAATGCTCAAGAAGCAGTTGCTGCTGCAAAACAATTAACTGCTGAAACAGGAACAGGATGGCACGTTATAAAAGCTCAAGTTCACGCTGGTGGACGTGGGAAAGGTGGTGGAGTGAAGCTTGCTAAAAACCTTCAACAAGTTGAGGAAATTGCAGGGCAAATCATCGGAATGCATTTAATTACACCACAAACTTCGGCTGAAGGTAAACTGGTACATAAAGTTTTGGTTGCTGAGGATGTTTATTATCCTGGTGAAAGCGAAACTTCGGAGTTTTATATGTCAGTATTATTGAATAGAAGTAAAGGGCGCAATATGATTATGTATTCTACCGAAGGTGGAATGGATATTGAACACGTAGCTGAACACACTCCTCATTTAATTTTTACAGAAGAAATTGATCCTGCTGTTGGATTGCAAGCTTTTCAAGCTAGAAGAATTGCCTTTAATTTAGGTCTTTCTGGAAATGCTTTCAAAGAAATGACTCAATTTGCTACCTCTTTATATAATGCTTACATTGGTTCTGACGCTTCAATGTTTGAAATTAACCCAGTTTTAAAAACTTCGGATAATAAAATCATAGCTGTTGATGCAAAAGTAAATTTAGATGACAATGCTTTATTCAGACATCCAAAACTTGCCGAAATGAGTGACGTTCGTGAGGAAAATCCAATCGAAGTTGAAGCAAAAGAAGCAGGTTTGAACTACGTAGATCTTGATGGAACCGTTGGTTGTATGGTAAACGGAGCTGGATTGGCGATGGCAACAATGGATTTAATAAAATACGCAGGTTTCGAGCCAGCCAATTTCTTAGACGTTGGTGGAACTGCCGATGCAAAACGTGTGGAATTAGCTTTCCGTATCATTTTGAAAGATCCAAATGTAAAAGCTATTTTGATTAATATTTTTGGTGGAATCGTTCGTTGTGACCGTGTGGCACAAGGAGTTGTTGATGCCTACAAAAATATGGGAGATGCTATTAAAGTGCCTATCATTGTTCGTTTGCAAGGAACAAATGCAGTTATTGCAAAAGAATTAATTGATAATTCAGGAATGCCAATTTTATCGGCTGTTGAGTTTCAAGAAGCAGCTGACCAAGTAAAAGCAGCACTTTCTTAATTAGAAAAATAGTTATAAAATAGGAAATCCTGAGTGAAAGCTCAGGATTTTTTTTGTGATTTTTTTTATGGAATTTATTCCACTTTGATCATTTCAGAAGTTATTTCTAAAGCCTCCATTTTTGAATGGTATTTGAATTTTTGGTTTTGAATTTCTAATATTTCAACAAATACTTTTTTCCCGATAAGATCTTTTAAATCTGAATTTGTTATTTTTTCATAAGTTAAAACATATGCACAATCAGATTTCCATAAAATTGTCGCTTTGAGCTCTATTCCGTTTTTAGAATTAATTTCTGTTTGTGTTGAATCAGTTCGGACTACTTTCCATTCAAAATATTTTGAATCAGTATATTCAAACTTACCTGTTTTAAAATCGGAACATTGTTTCTTTTGAGAATAACCGATTGTAACGAATGTGATTAGAAAGATTATGAATAATATTTTTTTCATTCTTATTTTTCATTCAATGAATAATCACTAATCAGGGCACTTGGAGAAAGGTTTAAACGAGTGGTTAGATTCCGAATCATTTCAACAGTAAGTTTTCGTTTGCGATTCAAAATTTCGGAAACTCGGCTTTTTCCTCCAATTGCATCAACTAAATCAATTTGTTTTAGTTGCATTTCTTCCATTCTTATTTTTATGGCTTCTATTGGATCCGGTGCTTCAATGGGATAATTTTTATTTTCAAATTCTTCAATTAATAAAGCAAGAATATCTGCCTCATCACTTTCAGGAGTTCCAATTGGAGCATCAAAAAGAAGTTCAAATCTTTTTAAAGTAACTTGATAATCTGATTCGGTTTTTATTGGCTTAATGTTCATTGTTTAAATTTTAAATTGTATTTGCGTCAATTTTATCATATTCAGAATGGGTTCCAATAAAACGTATGAAAATCCATTGTTTATCAAAATTGAATTTTGCAATCAGTCGGTGAGAATTTCCTTTTATGTTAAAAACAATTCTACTGTCTTTGAGAATACTGGCGTTAGCATAATTTTGTCTTACATCATTTGGAGTTTTCCAATTAGCATTGATTGCCGTGTCATACCAAGTTTTTAAATATTGCTCCGTATCAGGATGTATTTCCCAATAATCTCTCAATGTACCTTTTACAAATATTCTTGACATATTTAATATGTAAATCTTTAGCAAAGATATATAAAAATTCGCAATTTGGGAACTTTATTTTTTTGCAAAAAAAAATCCTGAATACTCAGGATTTCTTATTCTTACCGAAATTAAATTTCACTTTTTCTACCACTTGTATTTTTGGAGCCGGTTTTTTGAAAGGTTTCTTTTTTGCCGCTGACTTTGTTTTAGAAGGACTTTGATCGCCTCTTGCTCTTTCTTCGTCTTTGGGTTTTGCTTTGAATTCGGGTCTTTCTGATGTTCTGTTTTTTACAGGAATTTCAGCTTTGTGTTTAGCCAAAACGGCTGTAGGATTCTTTGGATTTTCTTTTGTTCCTCGCAAATGGATTACCAATCCATTTAAAAAGTTACGTAATACTTGGTCGCCACATTCCACATAATTGGGATGATCTTCGGTACGGAAAAAAGCACCTAATTCTGATTTTGAAATTCTGAAATCTACTAGTTCCAGTATTTCAACTATTTGGTCATCGCGTAGCATTAGCGCAACACGTAGTTTTTTTAGGATATCGTTATTTGTCATTTTTATATTTTTTTACAAAGGTATGTTTTAAAAGCAATTTTGGAGTCAATTAAGTAGTAAGAATAATTTATTGTCCTATAAAAAACATCGTTTTCCCTTATATGGTCTTATTTATAAAAATATATAAATCACGAGTGAGACATAATAAAGACAAAAACTTATATGACTTATATGGTTTTAAAAAACGACACTATTTTATTCCGATTACATATTATGTAAATAGGCACTAATAATCATTGTGAATTTCGGTAATAATTCGTGCGATTTCATTTCTAATTTCGTCGGTAGTTCTTGTGAAATTATTGTTCATAAACGAATAGATTAATTTTTTGCCTTTTCGTGTAACTACGTAACCACTTTGATTGTAAACATTGGTAAGTGTTCCCGTTTTTGCCCAAACAAAAGGTTTTTCGTTATCGGTTTTATAGGCTCTTTTTAAAGTTCCCGAAACTCCGCCAGCTGGAAATAAACCGTGTAATCTTTCCTCGTCATTGATTTTGGAACTAATTTTTTTAAGCACTGCAACTGAAGTATTGGGTGTGAATAAATTATAGCGTGACAATCCAGAGCCATCAACCCAAGTAATATCATTTGCAAATTCTTTCAAAAAATTGGTTTTGCTATAATCAATCATTTCCTTGGTTGATAAATCATTCGATTGTGTAGAAGAACAAACTAATAGCAATTGTTCGGCTATAAAATTGTCACTTACTAGCATCATTTTTCTCAGGACATCGTCTGTTTTTTCGCTATAAATAATTTTGAAATCCTGTGGTAATGGAAGGTCAAGGAGTGAAATATCTTTATTTATTTTTTCTTCAAGAAGTGAAATAGTTAGCTTAGGACTGGTCTTGAAAGGAATTTCTTGAAGATAACCCGTTTTAGAAATAGTGGCTGGATAGGTAAATTGATTTGTATAAAAGTCTCGCTTAATAATGAAATCATTAGGAATATAATTGGCATCCAGTTTGAAAAAAGGCTGTAAAAAAGGAGGTTTTACGGTTATTCCACCATTCTCGTTTTTATATACTTTGGCCGTATTTCCTTCGACTGGAAAAGCGGTTAATTCAGGTTGAAAATCTTCAAGATAATCATCATAATTCCATCCCGAACCATAAAAATTTCCTTTGTAATTATTAGACACAAAGAACAATTTTTTATCCGATTTTTTCAAAAAATCCAATACTTTATTCGATTTGAAAGTGGAGTAAGAAAGCGTTGGATCTCCTGTTCCCCAGAAAATTAAGGAATCACCTTTTATTTCATATTTCAAAGCAGGAATCGAATCGCCCAACATATTTAAAACCGTATAAAAAGTGTACATTTTAGTATTTGAAGCTGGAACAAAGTGTTTACTAGCATTTTGCTCATAAATCATTTTGTCGTTGTCTTGGTCATAAAGTGCAAAACCATAAAAATGCTCATTAAGAATTTCTGACTTTTTAATCAATTTTTCAATTTTCCGATGCCGTATTTTTTGTGAAAAAGCAGTTATTGTTATTAGAAAAATGAATAGGTAGAGAAGTTTGTTTTTCATCTTTTTTAATTACTAATTATGTTGTTTGACACTTTTGGTTCTTTGGATAAATCAATAAAAAATCCATTAATCACTGCATATTTAGGTTTGTTGTTTTCTAATAATATAAAATTAGCAGCTTTTTTGAATTCAGGATTATTAGTTGATATTGTTTCCGATTCTGTGAGTTGTAGCAGTCCTTTTGTGGCGTTTGGATCGTCTTTGTCGGTCAATTTTGCAAATAGAAACCCCTGTTTTATCAAATTAAATTCATCTGTAAGCGTCAAATTATTCCATTCGTTTTGGGGCATTAATTTAATTTTTGGAGCTGCATATTCCATTCCATTAACATCTTTATCAACGTAACCAAAATTATAATTCATATCCCCAATTTCGGCAATTGTTCCTTTATAGGAAACCGATTTTGAATCATTATTCAGAACTTGTTCTTGATTGATTCCGATAGCTGTTTTGTAGGTAATTCCATTTTTGATAATACCAATGTTTCGAATGACCAAATCATAATTAAATTTACTATTTATTTTTATTTTAAAATAATCTTCAGTTTTTTCCTTTTGGTATGATTTGTCACAAATGGTTTCTAATGCTTGTAGAAGTGTGTAAAAATTTATTTTTCGAATGTATTGTTTTTCAATATCCTCTTTATAACCGCCAGATTCTATTAAAATTGTTGAAATTCCCCAAGATTGAAAATTATCTCCAAAGGCTCGAGGTTCAAATTCATCATTATATCTGGCAACTTTGCCTGGAATGTAATTTTGCAAATGTGAGTTTAAATTTGCAATCAATTGAATGGCATTTTTTCGAACCTTATTTTCAGTTTGTTCATAGTCAAAAGCGGGTGCCAAAAAAGAAATTGTAGCGGGTTCTTTATTGTGACCCACTGAATAAAGGGTACTTTGATCGTGTAAATTAAAACCAAAATCAGGTTTTAATCGTTGAGCAATATTTTTTAAAATGTTTGATTCAGGCGAAACCAAAGCTACTGCATCTCGATTGATATCAATACCTAAAGCGTTTCGTCTTTTCCAGATTTCCGCGCCATCAGGGTTCAGCATTGGAATAAAATGCAACTCTAGATTGTCTAATATATAATTTCTAAAAGTATCGTTTTTGTCTTTTGAATCCAAGAAATTGAATAAGTCAAATAGAGCCATTGTTGCGGTGGACTCGTCTCCGTGCATTTGTGACCAAAACATAACTTTAATTTTTCCTTTTCCAATAAATAAATGGTTGATACTTCGACCTTCGACGGAATTGCCTAAAATTTCATTTTTGAAATTGTCCTTTTTGATGTGTTTGTCTATCAATCGAACAACATCTGTATGCTTTATAAATCGGTTGGTTATGGTTTTTTCCTTGTATGAATCATATTGATTCCAAAGAGAATCTGCGTTAAAGTTATATGGTTTTATTTGGCCTTCATTTTTGAAACCCATCATTGTGAAAACAAGTAGAATGTAGATTTTATTTTTCATTGTGTTATTATATTTAATTTTTAAAAAAGCCATAGAAAAGCTTTTACAAATCCATCTCGCCATAATTTTTCGTTATGCTGTCCGCCTTTGACAATTTTTTTCTTAGTCAGATTATTACATTCGCATCTTTTTTCGGAGATTAAATCATCAATTTTATTGAGGTCAGTAATCATATCGGCATCGCCTTCATTATCGCCACAAAGTAAATAAATTTTGGTTTTAATCTTAGGAGTCTTTCGAGTTAATTCATTAATTTCTTCACGATTGAACCAGAACGAAGGTGAAAATAGTGCTGCTTTACCAAAAACTTCAGGATATTTCAAAATGGCATAATAAGAGACTAGTCCGCCAAGCGAACTTCCCATAATAGCTGTGTTTTTATCATTTGTTTTCGTTCTGTATTTCTTATCTATCTCTGGTTTTAGGGTTATTACAATAAAATCGAGATAATTATCAGCATTTCCTCCGCCGTATTTTTCGTTTTTATAAGGAGTTAATTCTTCGATTCGTTTTTCGTTTCCATGTTCAATTCCCACTATAATTACTTGCGCATTGAGACTGTCTAGTTTCTCATCTACATTCCATTCATCAATGAAAGAGGTTTTTGAATCAAAAAGATTTTGGGCATCGTGCATATAAATCACGGGATATTTTTTTTGAGATTTACTGTAATTTTTTGGCAAATAAATCCAGATTTTCTTAGTTGTATTTAGTTGAGGTGCTTCAATAGTGAAAGTTGAAATTTGTTTTGAAGCAGTGTTTTGTTTCGCCTGTTCGCTTTTTGGGCTTGGAGATTGTGCCAAAGTTTGTGATATCGTGACAAACAGGAATAGAATTATTGTTAGTTTTTGAATCGTTGCCATAACTTTAGTATTTTAGCTAAAAATACTGATTTGATGAATACTTTCGAAGAAAAAAGAAGTTTACTTTTAGAAATGATTGCTTTTGCTACAATTGATGGTCAATTGCACAAAAGAGAATATGAATTTTTATCAATTGTTGCTTGTGAATTACAAATTGAAAAAGCTGTTTTTAACGATTTGTTTCATCAGGAATTACCCCAAATCATAATAAAATCGGAGTTTGAACGCATACAACAGTTTTATCGGTTGGCTTTATTGATGCATTGTGATGGTGTTTTGCATGAAAAAGAGGAAATTGAAATCCGCCATATAGTAATTAAAATGGGACTAAATCCAATTGTAACTAACCGTATTCTCAAAATGATGAAAACGGCTAAAAGTCCAATAATTGAAGCAAATATTTTGATGAAAATTTTTCAAGAACAAAACAATTAGGGTTTCTATTGTGGAAATTGAAGTTTATCGAAGGCTTAATTTTAAAAAAAAGTTTTCAAGTATTACACTATTGGTGATATGGAGGATTAAATTTGGTTAAAGAAAAATTTTCAAAATAATAAAACTAGCCTTAAATTCAGCCTAATACCCCAATCTTACCAAACATCTGTTAGACTAGATTTTGGTAGCGACAATATGAATTTTAATCTCTTTAGGTTTAATCCCTCAAAGCTCTGCTTTGATTTTTTTTGTCAAAGATTCACACTTGTGTAATTCGTGGTAAAAAAGTTAAGTTCTACAACCGTGCAGACTTTCAGTCTGCTAAACCATTATGGACTGAAAGTCCATAATGGTTTATTTCAATGTTAGAGATGCTCACGCAACTAAATTCTAACGGATTAGCAAATCGTTTATTCTTTAATCAATTTTATAACAGCCTCTTCATTCTTGTCATTAGTAAGTTTAATTAAATACACACCATTGGGCTGATTGATATTTAATTCAATTAGTGGCAAATTGTTATACGTTTGAGACATAAGAACTTGCCCAGAAACATTCACTAAACTTAATTTTAAACTATCGTATGGCTCTTCAATTTTGATATAAAAAGTATTGTTTATTGGATTTGTATAATAGGCAATTTTTTGTTTTAAAGTATTATTAATCAAACTCAACGTACTACATTCTGAAAAAGTTGGAGTGCAGCTACCAGTCCAACCAGAACAAGGGGGCAAAGAGGTGTCAGCTGCATTACTAGCAATTGTTGTATCATAATATCCTCCACCTCCACTTTGTGCAGCAGGAACACATTCTGCTATGAGCCATAAGCAAGTACTTGGTTCGTAGTGTCTTATCCATTCCCAATTTGTGCCATTCCATTGGATTGTGTACCAAAGTAAGGAAGCAGCAGAGCAAGTTAATTCTCCTGTAAAATTTGCGCAATTATCATTTATGATTTTGACATATTTAGGCTTGTTATTTTGGATGCCTGTATAATTGTAAACTCCTAAAGCATCAGTATAAGAACAAGTGCCGCTTACAGTGATTGGATTTTGAGAAAATGCATAATTAAAGGCTAAAAAGGCAGAAATAGAGATTAAAATTTTAGTCATAGTTTGTTTTTTAAATATTTGTTAACGGTTCAAGGTTGATTTAGTGGCGGATTTTTAGCACCGACTGTTGCAAATATAATAAATTCAACCCGTTGGGTGTAATTCAATTTAGATTTTTTACACGCATAGAGACATAGTCTTTTATTAACTTTATCAAGACGCTTCGCTTGATTTTTGAAAATCATAGCTATGTGAAACCAAGACCCGAGCGATACCCCAAGACCACGCCTATGCTTTTAGCCGAACGAGGAAAGGCGGTTGGGCGATTGCACAAAGTCCTATTTTGAGTACTACCATTACTTTGAAACGCTTAAAACAACGTGGCTATCAATCATTAACAGAT
>NZ_JAQTPQ010000292.1 GCF_028712645.1 Flavobacterium sp.
ATTGATGCCGTAGATGAGAAAAACTTACAAGAATTCGAAGACCTAGTTTCAAAAACTTTTATCGCGACAGATCAAGAAGAAGTAGTAGAAGGTATTGTTGTTAGAATTACTGATAGAGACGTTATCGTTGATATCAACGCAAAATCGGAAGGTGTTATTTCTTTAAACGAATTCCGTTACAATCCAGCATTAAAAGTGGGTGACAAAGTAGAAGTATTGATTGACATCCGTGAGGACAAAACAGGTCAATTAGTATTATCTCACAGAAAAGCAAGAACTATCAAATCATGGGATAGAGTTATATCTGCTAACGAAACTGGAGAAATCGTTACTGGTTTTGTAAAATGCAGAACTAAAGGTGGTATGATCGTAGACGTTTTTGGAATCGAAGCGTTCTTGCCAGGTTCACAAATTGATGTGAAACCAATCCGTGATTACGATGTATACGTAAACAAAAATATGGAATTCAAAGTGGTAAAAATCAACCACGAATTCAAAAATGTTGTTGTATCTCACAAAGCACTTATCGAGGCTGATATTGAAGTACAGAAAAAAGAAATCATTGGAAAATTACAAAAAGGACAAGTATTAGAAGGTGTTGTTAAAAACATTACTTCTTACGGTGTGTTTATTGACTTAGGTGGTGTTGATGGATTAATCCACATTACTGACCTTTCTTGGTCAAGAATCAACCACCCATCTGAAGTTCTTGAATTAGACCAAGTGCTGAACGTGGTAATCCTTGATTTTGATGACGAGAAAACAAGAATCCAATTAGGATTGAAACAATTAAACGCTCACCCTTGGGATGCTTTAGATGCTAACTTAAAAATTGGTGATAAAGTAAAAGGTAAAGTAGTTGTAATCGCTGATTACGGTGCTTTCATCGAAGTTGCTGAAGGTGTTGAAGGTTTAATTCACGTTTCTGAAATGTCATGGTCAACTCATTTACGTTCTGCTCAAGATTTCGTAAAAGTAGGGGATGTTGTTGAGGCTGTTATCTTAACTTTAGATAGAGATGACCGTAAAATGTCATTAGGTATCAAACAATTGACTCAAGATCCTTGGACTGATATCACTGCTAAATATCCTGTTGGTTCTAAACATGTAGGTATCGTAAGAAACTTTACAAACTTTGGAATTTTCGTAGAATTAGAAGAAGGAATTGATGGATTAATCTACATTTCTGACCTTTCTTGGACTAAGAAAATCAAACACCCATCTGAATTTGTAAATGTTGGTGAAAAATTAGACGTAGTTGTATTAGAATTAGATGTTGAAGGACGTAAATTATCTTTAGGTCACAAACAAACTACTGCTAATCCTTGGGATCAATACGAAGATTCATTCGCAGTAGGAACTATCCACTCAGGTGAAATCTCTGAAATTGTTGACAAAGGAGCTACTGTAGAATTCGGTGAAGATATCGTTGCTTTCATTCCTACACGTCACCTTGAAAAAGAAGACGGTAAAAAATTGAAAAAAGGCGAAACTGCTGAATTCAAAGTAATAGAATTCAACAAAGAATTCAAAAGAGTAGTTGCTTCTCACACTGCTATCTTCCGTGAAGAAGAAGAGAAAAATATGAAAGCTGCTGTTGAAACTGCTACGGCTGCATCTACAAATGCACCAGCTTCAACTTTAGGTGATGCAAATGATATTCTTGCAGGTCTTAAAGCTAAAATGGAAAAAAACGAGAAAAAGAAATAATTTTTCTTAATTTTTGAATATAGAAAGTCCTGAGTAATCGGGACTTTTTTTTTGCCATAGATTTCACAGATTTTTTGATTGTGAAAATATGTTTAATTTACCTAAAATTTCATTTGTGAGGATGCCTTTTTTGCTAATTAGGAATATAAAAGCCATCACAATTTTGGTTATGAGACGGCTACTTTTTTAGACGTAAAAATAAAATTACTTATAAAATATTGGCTATATAATTCCTAATTTATATTTTAATTTCAAGAAAAGTAAGGCAATTTTATAAGCATCATCAGAGGTAGAATTTCTATCTGTTTTGGGAATTTTATATATATCACATAATTCATCAAGTGAAAATTGTTTGTTGCTAATGTCATGCAGTTTTCGATGCATAACATCAATATCTAGTGCTTGATTTTTTAGTCTTCCACAATCTAATCTTTCTAAAGCTTCGTTAATCATTTCTACATCGAAATCAACGTGATGACCAACCAAGACAGCATTTCCAATAAACTCGATTAAAGCCTGTACGGCTTCAGGTTCTCCGAGTTTTTTCATTTTGCTTTCTAAAGTAAATTCATTTAAAATACCGTTATCGTGAAAGAATTTATATTGAGCTATTATGGTTTCAAAGCTATCTCCAATGATTATGCTATTATCAATAACAGCAAATGAACCAATTGATAAAATTACATCTTTACTTGGGTTTAAACCTGTAGTTTCGGTACTTAAAACAACAAAACGTTTTGATTTTTTATCAAATTTTGAAACGTATTCTTTCCAAAATTCAGGATGTTCCTTGTTGATTTTTTTTATCCAGTCTAACATAGTTATGAAAATTGGGTAAGTTGGAACTTAGTTTTAATTAATTCTTCTAATTCCCTCATTGGAGCCAAAGCATTTTTTAAATTTTCTTTTTCAACTTTTGTTAATTCTTGCAAATTTATAAATTGTCCAGAATTATCATTATTCAAACCTTCTAATGTTCTGAATTTTGACAAAGTCAAAAATGCTTCAGCACAATTGAGATAAATCTCACTATTTTTGGGATCAGTAATAGCTAATTGTTTAAACCGCATAAACGTATTATTTTCATTTCGAATGTTAAAACTCAAAGAAAATAAACGAGCACCATCAATAAGAGGCATCAAAGCTCGGGTCTTGATGTCAAATTTATCCTTATTTACACCTTCTTCTTCGACAATAAATTTCTTAAAAAAGCTTAATGGCGAGTTTTTACGCAAAGCATCATTTCCTAAATAGTCAAAGAATAAAGCATTATTATGAACATTGGTATAAATTATATTTTCGATTGTTTCTTCAATTTTTTTCTCACCAAAAACCAACTCATAGTCAAAGAAAATACTACTTATATCATTGCTGTTTTCTCCTGGAGTATTGATCCAGCTAGTGTATTGTTTTGTCCAGTCTGTCAATGATTTACACCAAAGCATATTACTAGCCATATTACCATTTAGACATAATTCATAACCTACATTTTCTAAAATTGTCGTGGTTCTTTTTCCTAACTTTAGAAAATAGTCTTTAACATCTCGATATTTTTCTGCGGTTACATCTTCAAAAACCAAAAAACTGTCTTGATCCGTGAGCAATAATTGCTCTTTTCTTCCTTGACTACCCATACTAAACCAAGCAAAATGGGCAGGAGGGGAGCCTAAATCTAAAATCGACAACTCGATTGATCTCTTGATAATGGCCAAATTGACTTCGCTCACAATGTTGTTAATATGAGAAAGTGGAATATTTTTATGAATAGATTTTTCGACAACATCCGTTAGACGTTCACGAATTAATTTCAAATCCTTTGAATTTTTGGAACGTTTAATTTCTTTTATCAAAACTCCGGGATTACTGGCTTGGGCGACAATCAAATCGTGCTCTGAAATGACTCCTTTTACATCCGATTTATCAGTTCCGTCTTGCGTTACGCATAAATGTGTCACGTTGTGTTTTAGCATCAGTAATTGGGCTTCAGCCAAAGAAACATTCTCTACAACAGTTACCACTGGCGAGGACATAATTTTATCTACAGTAGTTGTGATTAGAAATCTGCCAGTAGCAATTTTGGTACACATATCAGTGTTAGTGACAATTCCGATAGGGATGTTGTTTTCGCAAACAATAACACTATTGGTAATCGAATTTGTCATAAGTTGAGCAACTTCCTGAACAATACTCGATTTTGTTGCCCTTAAAGGAGTTGGATTATAAGACAATGATTGAAAATATTGCATCTCTGATTGCTGGTCAGAATAGTAAACATTGTCGGAAATCAGTTTTCCGTGCAAATTTTCGCTTTCGCTTG
>NZ_JAQTPQ010000293.1 GCF_028712645.1 Flavobacterium sp.
TTTCTCTGAAATTGATCATCATTTCATAATCATAATCAATATTTTTCTCCCTGCTGTTGTGATAAACGGTCCAAATATCATTCAATCCATAGGTGTTGAAATCTAATAAATCATATTGAAGACGACCCGGAATAATCATGTTGGTTTCGTTTTTAGTAGAAACAATTACATAATCAATGCCTTTTAAATGCGCTTCATCTATTAGATCCAGAACATTTTTATAATTAGGATTAATCTGGTTTAAATATTTCAAATCATCATAAGCCTTTCTGGAATTTAATTTGTCTGATGATTTTATCAATTCTTTTGCGTTAGTGTACAAATAATTAGATAATTTATTTCTAGTTGAAACTATTTTATCATTATAATTATCAAAAGGGAATTTAGCATTTTTTCCTTCGTTTAATAACTTTAGGGGAAGTAGCGGTTTTATTTTTTCCTGACGATTGTTTAATTGCAAATACGAATTGTATATTTTTTCAAGGTTAGCAGGATTGGAATCATTTTCTAATAGATTTATGGAATTCAGGTCTCGATCTTTGGCTTTGGCGAAAGCTTCTTCTAGTATGTAAACATAATCTTGGTTGCCTTTTTTGTCTTTATTGGACCGTAAATTGTTCACTGCATTATCAATAGCTTCGTCATAATTTCCAGATGTTAACAAGGTTCTAGTGTGTTTTACACTGCAAGAGGTTATGAGTATAAAAGCTAAAATAGAGGAGATTTTTTTCATTCTAAAAGTGTTTTTACAAACTTAATATTTAATTTTTAAACGTAAGAAACAGTTTGGAAGATTTTATTCAAATAGTATCAAAAAAAATCCGACAATTTTGTGTCGGATTTGAAATGCTTTAATTTATTTTCTCACAAATGGAGGAAGTAATTTGCTTGAAACTTCACCAAATCCTATTCGGACTCCATTATTTTTACAGAAACCTTTTATTATAACCGTATCTCCATCATTGATGAATTTTCGTTCCGTTCCGTCATTGAGTTTTAGTGGATTTTTTCCTCCAGAAGTCAATTCTAACATTGAACCAAAACTATCAGGAGTTGATCCTGAAATAGTTCCTGAACCCATCATATCCCCTGAATTTACACGACATCCATTTGATGTGTGATGTGCTAATTGCTGGCTCATTGACCAATACATATATTTAAAATTTGTTTTTGAAACAATCGTAGCCTCAGAATTTTCAGGTTGTATTGAAGCTTCTAAATTAATATCATAGGTACTTTTTCCTTTAATTTGTAAATAGGGAAGTGGAGCGGGATCTTGTTTACATCCCTTAGTTTTAAATGGTTCCAATGCATCCATTGTAATAATCCAAGGAGAAATTGAGGTTGCAAAGTTTTTAGATAAAAATGGACCAAGTGGTATATATTCCCATTTTTGAATGTCACGTGCGCTCCAATCATTCAATAAAACCATTCCGAAAATGTAATCTTCAACTTCGTTGATAGGAATATTTTCACCCATAATATTTACGTCCGTGGTGATGAAAGCGGTTTCTAATTCAAAATCGACTAATCTTGAAGGTCCAAAAACAGGTGTTTGTTCATCCATTGGCAAAGTTTGCCCCATTGGTCTGTGAACGGGAATTCCCGAAGGAATTATAGTAGAACTTCTTCCGTGGTAACCCATTGGAATATGGAGCCAGTTGGGTAACAAAGCATTGTCAGGATCGCGAAACATTTTTCCAACATTGGTTGCATAACCTTTACTGGAATAAAAATCAGTAAAATCTCCAATTAAAACTGGTAATTGCATTTCGACATCGTTTATGTTGAAAATAACAATATCACGATGTTTTATGTTGTCTTGTAATTTTGGATTTTTTTCGTCAAAGATATCGGCAATGCGATTTCGAACTAATCGCCACGTTTTATTTCCATCTGAAATAAAATCGTTCAGCGTATCTTGCATAAACATATCATCGGTTAGTTCGATTCCGTCAAAATAATTTAATTGTTGCAAAGCTCCTAAATCAATGGCAAAATCACCAATTCGGGTTCCTACAGTCACCACATTTTCTTTGGTAAGAAAAACACCAAAGGGGATGTTTTGAATGGGAAAATCACTTTCGATAGGAACTTCTAACCAGGATTTTCTATTAATATTATTGGCAGTTATGGGCATAATGATGTTAATTATTTTGTTAAGAAATACACATCAAATATATCATAATCTAACTATTTACCAAACGTTTTTTTGTATTTTTGCCACAAATTAACTAAAATCAAAGAAATGCAACGCGACGAACAAATTTTTGACCTTATTTTAGAGGAACAAGACAGACAAATTCACGGACTAGAACTTATAGCTTCGGAGAATTTTGTAAGTGATGAAGTAATGGAAGCTGCAGGTTCCTGCTTGACCAATAAATATGCCGAGGGTTATCCTGGCAAAAGATACTATGGAGGTTGCGAAGTAGTTGATATTATTGAACAAATTGCCATAGATAGAGCTAAGGAATTGTTTGGTGCTGAATATGCTAACGTGCAACCTCATTCAGGTTCTCAAGCAAATACAGCAGTTTATTTTGCTTGTTTGAAACCAGGAGATACCATTTTAGGTTTCGATTTGTCTCATGGTGGGCATTTAACTCACGGTTCTTCAGTGAATTTTTCAGGACGTTTGTACAACCCCGTTTTTTATGGTGTTGACAAAGAAACTGGTCGTTTAGATTATGATAAAATTCAAGAAATTGCTACAAAAGAAAAACCAAAATTAATTATCGCTGGTGCTTCGGCTTATTCTCGTGATATAGATTTTGAGCGTTTTAGAGTAATTGCTGATAGCGTTGGAGCAATCCTTTTCGCTGATATTTCGCATCCCGCAGGATTAATTGCCAAAGGATTGTTGAATGACCCAATTCCTCATTGTCATATTGTTTCGACTACAACGCATAAAACATTGCGTGGTCCAAGAGGTGGTTTGATTTTGATGGGTAAAGATTTTCCAAATCCATTTGGTTTAACTACTCCAAAAGGAGAAATCAGAATGATGTCTAATTTATTAGATTTGGCTGTTTTCCCTGGAAATCAAGGAGGTCCTTTGATGCACATTATTGCTGCAAAAGCAGTTGCATTTGGAGAAGCTTTAACCGATAATTTTTTCAGATATGCTTTGCAATTGCAAAAAAACGCCAATGCAATGGCCGATGCTTTTGTAAAAAGAGGTTACGATATTATTTCTGGTGGAACTGATAATCACATGATGCTAATTGACTTGAGAAACAAAAATATTTCAGGAAAAGAAGCCGAGAATGCTTTGGTAAAAGCAGAAATTACAGTGAATAAAAATATGGTCCCGTTTGATGATAAATCACCATTTGTTACTTCCGGAATTCGTGTGGGAACTCCAGCAATCACTACTCGTGGACTTGTTGAAGAAGATATGGAAACGATTGTTGCTTTGATCGATAAAGTACTTATGAATTACACAAATGAAGATATTATCGAAGAAGTGGCTAATGAAGTAAACGAAATGATGAGCGAAAGAGCTATGTTCGTTTTCTAGAAAAAACAGTATTTTTCAAACGCAGATTTCACTAATTTTCACTATATTTATTCGTGATAATTAGTGAAATTTGTGTTTTATGCAAAACATAAATTTTAAAATCTAAAGTGTACTTTTTTGAAAATAAATAATTGTAAAAAATGAGAATAGAAACAGAAATGAAATTGGGGTTTAAAGATGTTATGATTAGACCTAAAAGATCAACATTAAAAAGTCGTTCTCAAGTATCTTTAGAAAGAGAATTCAAATTTTTGCACAGCAATATTTCTTGGGAAGGAGTTCCTATTATTGCTGCCAATATGGATACAGTAGGAACATTTTCTATGGCAGAAGCTTTGGCTAAAGACAAACTTTTTACTACTATTCATAAACATTATTCCGTGCAAGAATGGAATGATTTCTTAGCTAATATTTCTCCTGAATTATATAATTATATTGCAATTAGTACTGGAACTGGAAAAAATGATTCCATGAAAATTGCTGAAATT
>NZ_JAQTPQ010000294.1 GCF_028712645.1 Flavobacterium sp.
TGTCTTCTGACCGTTGATGATATACTCGTCCCCATCCTTCAAGGCCGTGGTCCGCAGCGTCACCAAAAAAGAAATTGCCTCCAAGATTGACGAAATTATAGATTTCTCGGGTTGTGAGCGCTACATAGACACACCTGTAAAACGCTACAGCAGCGGAATGACGGTGCGACTGGCTTTTGCTGTGGCGGCCTTCCTCGAACCGGAAATCTTGGTGATTGATGAGGTGCTTGCTGTGGGGGATGCCGAGTTCCAGAAAAAAGCCATTGGAAAGATGCAGGATATTTCCCGTAGTGGTGGCAGAACCGTTTTGTTTGTGAGTCATAATATGGCAGCGGTAAAGAGTTTGTGTACGAAGGGGATTGTGTTGGAGAATGGAAGAATTGTATTTAATGGTACTATTGATGCAAGTATTGATTATTATACAGAAATTTTTTCTCAAACTTTTGCGAATTTACCATTGCATAAGAATTATTCTAACAGAATTGAAATTTCATCTTTTCATATAGAACTTAATGATAAGGTTGTTAATTCGGGAGCTATTATACTCTTAGGTCAAAAAATTAAAATTGTTTTAAGTTTTCTGATCAAAGACAATATAGATGATTTATCAATAGCTTTTGACATAATAGATAAAAATGGAGAACTTATCTCTCATTTGACAAATGAAGATGATGGTTTCCATTCTTATAATTTAAGAGATGGAGACAGTAAAAGGATTGAAATAGAAACATCTGAATTATTATTTATACCCAGTTTGTATTCTATGAATTTATGGGTAGGAATTAGTCAAACTGAAAGCCTTTATGAAATTAAAAACTTTTTTTCTTTTACCATTGAACAAAGTGACTATACGAAAAGAACAAAAGCATTACCGAAACATTCAAAAGTATATTTGCATTCAAAGTGGGAAATACTATAAAAATTTATAATGAAAAATATAATTAAAAAACTGTTAAAAAAAACTGTTTTTTTTTATGATAATTTAATTTATAGTATATTTAAGAATAGACTGTATTTTTTATTTGAAAGAGATATTGTCAAGTCTATCTCAAAAAACAGTATTATAATATCTCCTGAAATAACATTAAATGAGTTAGAAAATAGTCTGATATTAAATAAAAGCGGGATTTATTTGAGATTTGGAGACGGAGATGTTTTTCTTTTGAAAAAAAAGAATGACAAATTTCAAAAGCATATAGATTTATTATCCGAGGAAATGAATGAATGTTTTTCAATAAGAGGAGGAAATGTTTTTAAATGTCTTGCAATACATTCTGATTGTTTTGGCTTTACTGAAGGAATGAGTTATGGAAATCATAAAAATCTGGACTCATTTGCTTTGTCATTATTTAAAGATAGTTTTTTATATTTTGTGGGTAGTGCAATTTATAGCCCAGTTGCACTGCATTTTATTGCTACAACAAATACTTTAAGAGCTAATCAATTTTTAAAGATTTTAAAATCTAAAACCCAAGTTTTTATTGGTAATGAAGAAACTGAAAAAAGGGTTGTGGAATTATTATTTGGAAAAAATACAATTCATATAAAAACTCCTTCCAGAAATGCATATTCTCAAATAGACCGAATTGAAAGTGAGGCTTTAAATGTTATTTCAGAAATTGATGATTTTTTTGTTATATGTGTAGCTATGGGATGTTCAGGTAGACCACTTATGAAAAGAATTTGGAATAAAAACAACACAATTTTTTTATTTGATTTTGGTAGTTTGCTTGATGGTATTTCAGGAAATGATTCTCGAACTTGGCTTAAGATGAATGATATAAATTATGATTTATTGTTGAATGGTTTAGATGAAATAGAATGAATTTATTTAAAATATACATTGTCATAGTAGCCTATAATGGAATGCATTGGATAGAAAAATGTTTAAATAGTGTTTTAAACAGTTCTATTTTTGTATCTGTAATAGTAGTTGATAATTATAGTGAAGATGGAACTGTTGATTATATTAAAACGAATTTTACTGAAGTATTTCTGTCTGAACAAAATGAAAATTTAGGTTTTGGTAAAGCAAATAATATTGGAATATCATTAGCAATGAAAAATAAAGCTGATTATGTTTTTTTATTAAACCAAGATGCTTGGGTAGAAATTGATACTATTGAAAAATTGATTAAAGCTCATCAAAAAGAACAGTACTTCGGAATTGTAAGCCCAATGCATTTAAACGGAAATGGGGATGCTTTCGACACAGGGTTTTTAAATTATATCTCAGGAAATAGATGTGAAAATTTGGTATCAGATATGTTTTTGGATGATTTAAAAGAAACCATTTATCCTATTCATTTTATTAATGCAGCAGGATGGTTATTGTCAAAAAAATGTATTGAAACAGTTGGGGGATTTAGCCCATCTTTTTTTCATTATGGTGAAGATGAAAATTATATCCAAAGAACAAAATATCATAATTTGAGTGTAGGGGTTTTGGCAAATTCAATAATTTTTCATGATAGAGAATTCCGTTCTGGGAATGCATATTTTGATAATAAGTTGATTCTATATGAAAGAAATATTATTCATAAGGCTTCTAATCCTTTTATTGTGTTTTCCATAGGTAATGAATATTCAAATCTGATCAAAAAAGGAATTATAGCTTTATTGAAGTTCAATTTTAAAGAAATTAGAACCACTTTTTTAAAATTCAAAATTTTAGGTAAGATGGATAAAAAAGGGATTGTAAATAATAAATTGATAAGTAAATCAATTGGGAAATCATTTTTAGAGTAATGAAGCCATTTGTTTCTATTATTATTCCGACCTACAACAGGGCACATCTTATTAGAGAAACACTAGATTCTATATTGGTACAAACTTTCGAAAACTGGGAGTGTATTATTGTAGATGATGGAAGTATTGATAATACGAATGAAATAGTTGAAAAATTTGTAGTAAATGATTCTCGTTTTCAATACTATCATCGCCCATCTGAAAGTCCTAAAGGAGCAAATTCTTGTAGAAATTATGGGTTTGAGATGAGTAAGGGGAAATATATCAATTGGTTTGATAGTGATGATATAATGGATTCAAGTTTCGTTCAATTGAAAGTTTTAGAATTAGAAAAAGAAACAAAAATTGATGCAGTTATTTCAAAAACGATAATGTTTAGAGATAATATAACAAATATTGTTGGAAAAGAGAACAGAACCTTTTTGTCAGAAAATACTTTACAGGATTTTCTGAAATTAAATATAGCATGGTACTTACCTGATGTAATGTGGAGAAGGTCTTTTCTGGTCAATAAAATAATTTTTGATGATGAGTTATTTGCGGGTCAAGATCGAGATTTTCATGCAAGAATGTTATTGCATAATCCCAGATTAAAAGTTATTGACAAATACTTAACTTATTATAGATTGCATGTTGATAATATAACACTAAAGTTAGATAATAGACAAAATCCAGTATTTAAAATTTCTCATTTATATAGTATTGTGAAATTAACAGAATTGTTGTCAGAAGCGGGTGTGCTTTCAAAATCTTTAAAGGTGTTTTTTTTCAAATCTATGATGAAATATTTGCCATTTGTTATTAATGACAAATCCGATTTAAAAGTATTGTTTAAATTGATGAAAAGTTTGTCTTTCGTTAATTTAGAAATTATAATAAATTGGGTAAAAATATTTTTTGCATATATTTCATTTAAGTTGTTTGGAAAAGGTGAAAAATTTCTTAAATAGAATTTAGTGACTTTTTTGATGTTAAAGATTAAAAATGATGATAGATAAATCTAAAATAGCGATACTATCCACAGTTGCAAGTAAAGAATTGTATGCAAAAACGGCCAGCTTATTTCCAAAAGAGATTGATAAATATGTTATCGATGGTACGAATGGGATGTATGGTTTAGATAGTATTGACTATATGTTCAGGAAAGTAAAGAATAAAAATTATGAATGGTTAATAATGGCTGATGAAGATGTTTTTTTTTATAAAGCAGATTTGGTTTTTGATGTTATAACAAAGATGATAGAGACTGGTTGTAGTATTTG
>NZ_JAQTPQ010000295.1 GCF_028712645.1 Flavobacterium sp.
AATGAGTGGAAGTACTATAAATAAACCCGCAATAAAACCATGTAGAGCACCATGTTTATAGGTTCGAAAAGTTTCACCGTAATCTGCCATAAATGCAGCGAAAGATGGTTTTGCTGACTCCACAAGTGTAGGTCCGCCAACTGCACTTATAACTCCTAATTGATGGATTACGATATTTTGCATCATAAATGCTAACATAAATGAATACACAAAAGTTAGCCCAAAAATTTTAATCATATTGCCTTTTTGAGCTTGTTCTTCGGTCATCCCGATTTCCTTCATCCAAATTGTACCAAAAACTTTTGGATTGTACCAAATAAAACCCACAACAAAACTTGAAAGTGCGGCCATTAAAACGGCCCATAAGTTAATTTCCATATGAATTAATTTTATAGTTATACAACCAAATATAATAATAAAAATAATAACTTTAAATAGCATATTATGATGAATTATTTATGTACGAATAGTGCTATCTTTTTTAATAATTTGTGTATTTCATCGGTTATTTTTGTTCATAATAAATAATGAGTATAACTTAGTTATAAATTAATGAATATGATTTTTTTGTTATGAAAAAAATATACACCCTACTGCTACTAATAATGTTTTCATTCATAATGAAAGCTGATGTTTCGGTTTCTGAAAAAAGTGCTCTTGTAAAATTATATAATTCTACAAATGGAAGTAATTGGACTGTAAAATGGGATTTGAAAGCCCCAGTTTCTTCTTGGTTTGGAGTAAAATTACAAGATGATAAAGTTATTTCAATTCAATTATCTAATAATAATTTAGTAGGTGTTTTACCTTCTGAGATTTCGAATTTAATATATTTGAAGGATCTTAATTTGTATAAAAATACTATTTCGGGTACAATTCCTGCTTCAATAGGAACTATGAAATCTCTTGAGTCACTTCAATTATCTTTCAATAAGTTGTCAGGAGAAATTCCAGCTTCAATTGGAGATGCAACTTCTTTAAAAACATTAGAGTTGTTTATGAATAGATTTACTGGAAAAATTCCTAATGAAATTGGAAAATTAAGCAACTTGGAAATCTTGTCATTGTATAATAATGAAATTGAGGGTCAAATACCAACTTCTGTATATGAAATGAAAAATTTAAAAATTTTGTTTTTAAATAGTAATAAATTAACTGGGTCGCTAAGTAATTCCGTGTCAAATTTAACAAATCTGGAACAACTTAGTTTGTTTGATAATCAAATGGTAGGGCAAATCCCTTTTGATTTAGAAAAATTAAATAATCTAAAAGAAATGAATCTTTCTTATAATCAATTTAGTGGAGTAGTTCCAAAAGATTTGGCCAAAAAAGATGTTTTGAATATGACTATGATTAACAATAAAGGGGTAGCTGTTGTGTTAGAAACTGTTGTTAATAAAAATACTGCAATTGTATCTGAAGAATAAATAATTAAAACAGAATATATTTTATTGAAATAGATTTATTAAAGGATTCTTTTTCGTAATGTAGTTTATAATATTTTTTTATTAATTAGTTTAAGACCTGTAAAGAATTTGCTTTATAGGTTTTTTTAATTTATATCATTTAATATTGCGTTATTAATAATTTATTTTCTTTGATAAATGCAAGCTAGCCAGTATAATACATAAAGTGTAGATATTTTTTTAAAAACACACTTGTATTTCTTAAAATTCATCGTATATTTGCACCCGAAACAACGCGGGATAGAGCAGTAGGCAGCTCGTCGGGCTCATAACCCGAAGGTCACAGGTTCGAGTCCTGTTCCCGCTACTAAGCAAAACCCATTAACTAATTAGTTGATGGGTTTTTTATTTCTACTCTGTTATCCCTTGATATTGGGCTAACCCTGGATCAATCCTAAAACCTGTGGAGCGATAAAAATTAAGCATAAATTTAGTTAGTCTAAAAAGGAAGAATTGCTTATTATAGTTTATTATTTGAAAATTGCAATCTAACCCTAGCAAAGATTTTTTTACTACTTATTGTTTTAAATTTGGAAAATTTAGAAGAACTGGATACTTTGTAGAGCTAGTGAATTAAAAATATTTTTTCGCGTTACTTGGAATTTTTTTAATGTCCCCAATTACTTTTTGTTAAGAGTAAAATAATTATGAAAATAAATACAATTATTAGTAAATAGAACACTATTTTTTTTGGTTCAATTTTTACTATTTTATTTTTAGCCTCTTTTTGGTTCTCAAGATGTTTCAACCAGCCACCATTTTCATATATTTTTTTTCCGATTTCAGTTAATTTATAGCAAAATTCGTTATTTTGATTTGGAGTAATTAACTCTTTTCTTTGCATAATTCTGGCAAAAGTTTCTGCGTCTTGAAACTTGTTTCCAACGTCGTCTTTAAAATCTTTTAGGTTTAATGAATTGCCTTTTGAATTGTATAAAAATTTTAGGTTTACATCTATTAAAACGTTAATCCGGGTAATCATAAATTTATATATTTGGGGATTTATATTTTTTCCTCACTTACCTGGCTCCCCTAAGTCTTCTCGAACAAGTAAATGTTGTTCTTAGGATGCAGACGAAGTCTCCCTACTTCGTCAATTTGCTTTTGCTCGTGTGTAAAACTGCTTTCTTTTTTAGAAACCTTTTTTTTAATTTTTTAATAATTATCGTGTTATTAATTTCCAAAGTTTACTAATGAAATTCATTCCTGTTTTTTTTATTTTTTCCATAATCAATTTTTAATTTATGTTATAATAATCAATTAATCTGAATTCTCTAACTAGCCTAGATTTTTTCCCTTGTTTAATTCAACGAATTCATTAATACCCATTTTTCAATTTCAATGGTTTCATATATTTCATCATTGATGCCTTGTAAGTCACGAACTGGTCTGTCTAATTCTGGATAAATTTCTTTGTAGCGTGTTGATTGAGAAATTAAATTGGTCAATTTTTTTTTAACTTTAGCAAGCTCGTATCGAACTTCGCCTAATGTATTCAGTATTTCTTCTCTGTCCATTTTTTATATCTCTTTGATAATTTTTTGTAGAATATTTTATTTTAATCCGTTGCAAGTTCGAAATAGTTTTTAGAAGTATTTTACGGTTTTTTGGACTTTTTTTTACGGTTTTTGGTTGTGATTATCAAGTATTTTTGCGTTAAATCATCGTAAATAAATAATTCTCATCACTTTGGATAAAAAAATGATTTCCACTAAAAATGACTTTGATAGATTGATCTAAACAAAGTTTTTGGTATCGGATTGTGAAAAATGAAAAGGAAGAAGTTAGGAATGAGTTGAGGTATTGGAGAAATAGGCCTGTTTTAGGGTTTATATCAACCCTAAACTTTTTGCACTGTCTAATAGTTCTTTGTTGGAGCCGGATTCCAAGATTAATTGTTTTTTGATGCTTGCTTTTCTTTTTTCAATTGAACTCAAACTGAGGGGAATATAGTTAGGTAAATCTTTGGTTTTTACTCCTTCGGCAATTAATCTTAGCATCTTACTGTCGTTTTCATTCCAGTTAATGTTTTTTTGAATCATTATTTTCCGGGATTGTTTGATGGATTTGCTGCAATAAATTTCATCATTTTCAACACTTTTGAATACTTCGGGAAAACTTTTGTAATCGATGTCGCTTTTGGCGATGAACCCTTCTGGGTTAATACTATTGTAAATTTGGCTTACCCACACTGGCTCATTGTGCATAGAAATAATAATTATTTTGCAGTCTGGAAAATAATCCCTAATTAGTTTTGCTACATCACAACCTGAAAATAGTTTCTTTTCTTGGAAAGGAGGAAGGTTAACATCGACAAAAGCAAAATGAATCGTTTCGTTATCGTGTTTTGTTTGGTGCCATAGATTGAATGCTCCCTCACAGCTATATCCTAGTAAGTAATTTGCCTTTTTATTGGACTCAATGCTAGAAAGTA
The DNA here is from genome assembly GCF_028712645.1 of Flavobacterium sp. Classification (GTDB taxonomy): domain Bacteria; phylum Bacteroidota; class Bacteroidia; order Flavobacteriales; family Flavobacteriaceae; genus Flavobacterium. The sequence continues at coordinate 3,901 of NZ_JAQTPQ010000295.1, forward strand.
AGGTTTTATAACTATCCACGCTCATTGGATGATCGTCGATGATTAAAATGTTCCTTTTCTGATTTTTTTTAGATTCCAAAGATTTTTATTTTGGGATAACAAAGTGTC
>NZ_JAQTPQ010000052.1 GCF_028712645.1 Flavobacterium sp.
AGCGTTAGTTTCTTGTGCTTCAAGAAAAGAAGTTGTTTATTATCAAAACATTGACAGTATGCCCTCTTCAGCAAAGTCGAATTCCTATGAAATAAAGATTCAACCCGATGATTTGTTGATGATTATCGTCTCTGCCGATGATCCCGAAAGTGCCCTTCCTTTTAATTTGAGTACGGTAAGTGTTCCTTCAGCTAATGGTAATTCAGCATTGGGACAGCAAATGATTCAGTCTTATTTAGTCGATGCCAATGGAATCATCAATTTTCCGATTTTAGGAAAATTAAAAGTAGGTGGATTAACGCGAACCGAATTATTGGATTTATTTCAAACCAAAATAGCAAAATACATTCATAACCCGATGATCAACCTTCGTATTATGAATTTTAAAGTATCGGTACAAGGGGAAGTTAATTTGCCTGGGACTTTCAATGTAGCTTCCGAACGTATTACTCTAACAGAAGCGTTGAGTATGGCCAAGGATTTGACTATTTACGGGAAACGAAACAACATTTTGATTATTAGAGAAATTGACGGTGTTAAATCCTATAGCAGAGTCGATATTACTAAGGCCGACTTTATCAATTCTCCTTTTTACTATCTAGCCCAGAATGATGTGGTCTATGTAGAACCCAACAAAAACCGAGTGAATGCCTCAGCAGTAGGAGCTAATACAGGGGTGATTATCTCTGTCACATCTTTGTTGATTACATTAGTAACGGTAATTTATACGATAACCAAATAAACTTTAGATGGATAACAATTATAGGTCTGACGAAAATCAGAACGAAGATTTTAATTTAAGAACGATTTTAGACAAATACTTGATTCACTGGCAATGGTTTGTTTTGGCGGTAAGTGTCAGCCTAATTATAGCCTTTGCTTATTTACGATATACCACTCCTCAATATCAAGCGACTACAACAGTATTAGTTAAAGATGATAAAAAAGGGGGTATGCTTTCTGAATTATCTGCCTTTGCCGATATGGGATTGGGGAATGCGATGAAAAGCAATGTTGATAATGAAATTGAAATTTTAAAGTCGAGAACTTTAGTCGAGAGCACGGTCAAGAGGTTGAAATTGAATATTGGCTTATTTGTCAAGGGAAAAGTCATTACTAGAGAGATTTATAAAAACACACCCATCACAGTTGATTTTATCAATGCTAAACCCGAATTTTTCACCTCTACAATGGTTTTAGAATTTGTCGAGTTAACACCTAATACGTTTGCCTTGGACAGCGAATCTACTATAGAAGGTAAACCGATACTTTTGAATGACAAAAAAGAGTTTAAATATGGTGAACTTATTGTAACTCAAAATGGAGAGTTAATCATTACTAGATCAAAGGATTCTAAAAATAAGTTTAATGATTCGTCCAAAGCTATTAGCATTGTGGTAAACCCTCTTGAAAATGTGGTGGCGAGTTTTCTAAGCCGATTAAAAGTAAATCCCATCAGTAAAACGAGTAGTGTAGTTGAGCTAACCATAACCGATCCTGTAATTAAAAAAGCAGAAGATTTTCTAGATAATTTAGTGCTAATTTATAATGATGATGCTGCTGCTGACAAAAATTACATTTCAGAAAATACCTCCAAGTTTATCGCCAATAGATTGATATTGATAACGCAAGAGTTGGATGGCGTGGAGCAGAATGTAGAGAGTTTCAAAAGGGATAATAAAGTTACTGATATCGAATCGGAAGCGAAATTATTTATTGAAGGCTCTAACGAGTACAATAAAAAAGCGGTAGAAACAGAAATTCAGTTGAATGTAGTGGCATCGATGTTGGATTTTATGAAAAAAAGCACCAATGCTGATTTGTTGCCTACCAATATTATTGCAGGACAAGGAGATGCATCGGGCTTGATTAATTCGTATAATCAATTGATTTTAGAACGCAACCGAATATTGAAATCGGCTACTGTTGCTAATCCTTCGGTAATTAAGTTAGACCAGCAAATTACTTCCCTGAAATCAAATGTAGCTGAAAGTTTGGGAAGATTACAATCTACTTTGAACATCCAAAAAAGAAATTTAAGAAGTCAGGAAGGACTTTTAGATACTAAAATAGAGAAAATTCCAGTTCAAGAGCGTCAGTTTAGAGTAATCGCCAGACAACAAAAAGTAAAAGAAGAATTGTATTTGTATTTACTGCAAAAAAGAGAAGAAACTGCCATTTCGTTAGCGGCTACTGCTCCCAATGCCAGAGTTGTCGATGATGCAAAAGCTTCTAAAATACCTGTGTCACCTAAAAAGAATATCATTTATTTAGCTGCTTTGTTGCTGGGATTTTTAATCCCTTTCGGGATTTTGTATTTGATGGATTTACTGGACACTAAAGTAAAAAATCGATTTGATATTACAGACAAATTAAAAATTCCTTTCTTAGGTGATATTCCAAAATCGACCTCACCTAACGAAATGGTTGATGCTTCGAGTCGCACTGGATCTGCTGAAGCACTTCGAATTATCAGGACAAATCTCGACTTTATGTTGAATCAGGTTCCTGAAGGTACAGCAAAAACGATATTCATGACTTCGACTATTCCTGGAGAAGGCAAAACATTCATATCAGCTAACTTAGCAGGTGTTTTTGCGCTTTCTGGAAAAAAAGTACTCTTGATGGGGATGGATATTAGAAATCCAAAACTAAGCGAATACATAGATACACACGAAACGAGGGGATTGACTAATTATTTAACTACTGCAAATGCTTCGATTAAGGATTATATTTATCCATTGAAAGGCTTTGAAGAATTGTATGTGCTTTCCGCAGGTAGTATTCCTCCCAATCCAACAGAGTTGTTGATGAACAAGAAAATTGATGAATTATTCGTTCAATTCAAAAAAGAATATGATTATATTATTGTAGATACTGCTCCAGTAAGCTTAGTCTCGGACACCTTGATGATAGCGAAGTATGCTGATACTTTTGTGTATGTGGTGCGTGCTAATTATTTAGATAAACGGATGCTTCATTTACCAGAACTCTTTTACAAAGAAAATAAACTACCTAATATGGCATTATTGCTTAATGACACTGATTCTAAAAAAGGGTATGGCTACGGTTATGGCTATGGCTACGGTGCCGCAGAAGAGAAAAAACCTTGGTATAAGACTATTTTTAACAAATAAAAACGAGGCTTTGGCCTCGTTTTTTATTTCGTTTGAAGGTGTTGGAGAATAGGGCAAGGTATTAATAGGTTTTCAAATTAGTAATTGATTTAAATCTCCAAACCCAGAACTACAGACTTAATAAACAAACTATTACATTTGCATTTATGGAATTTTCATCAAAACTTCTAGAAAAAGCTGTTAACGAAATGGCGCAATTACCAGGAATAGGCAAACGAACTGCCTTGCGATTGGTGTTGCATTTGTTGAAACAACCCAAGGAACATACTGGTTTTTTAACACAAGCTTTGACCATTATGCGCGAAGAAGTAAAGTTTTGCGTGAGCTGTCATAATATCTCAGATGCGGATGTTTGCGAAATTTGTTCCAATACCAAAAGAGACCAACAAATTATTTGCGTCGTTGAAGACATTCGCGATGTGATGGCAATTGAGAACACAGGACAATTTCGTGGGATTTATCACGTTCTTGGAGGGAAGATATCGCCAATAGAAGGTGTGGGACCAAGCCAGTTGAACATTACTACACTGGTAGAAAAGGTAAAATCAGGAAATGTGAGCGAAATTATTTTTGCATTGAGTTCCACAATGGAAGGCGATACTACTAATTTTTACATTTATAAGCAAATTCAGGATTATGACATAATTACCTCGACAATTGCAAGAGGAATTTCTGTGGGAGACGAGCTAGAATATGCTGATGAGGTGACATTAGGGAGAAGTATATTACAACGGGTGCCGTTTGAAAAGTCCTTCAAAAATAATTAATCCATTTAATAAATGACGATATTTTTAAATTGTTAAATGAAAAGCTATATTTGTTTTAAAAATATAAAAATGAACAAATTCGTATTCTATATAGTGTTGGGATTGAGTGTTTTTTTTACTTCATGTATCCCAACTCAAGACTTAATTTATTTACAGAAAAAGGATGGCGGCGAAGGAGGTACCACTTCAATTTCGGCTGTGGTATCAAAACCCTATCGATTGCAAACTAACGATGTTTTGAGCATTACGATAAAAGCCAGTGATTCTAAACTAGTGACAATTTTCAGCCCCACAAGTCAGGGGGAATCTTCTGCAAAAACAGATTCAGGTTTGTATTTTGATGGCTTTACAGTTGATGATCATGGGAATATTAGGATTCCAGTTTTGGGAGAACTCAATGTGATTGGTTTTACCCTTGACGAAATTCGAATTAAAATCGAAAAGCAACTACTAGCCGACTATTTCACTACAGCAGCCAATATTTTTGTGACCGTAAAATTAGCTGGATTTCGATATACTATAAATGGTGAAGTCGGAAGCACGGGTACTAAGACTTTATTTCAAGACCATGTGAACTTTATGGAAGCCATTGCAAATGCTGGAGATATAACCATTACAGGGAATAGAAAAGCGGTGACTATTATTCGCCAATTGCCTACTGGAACAGAAATGCATGACATTGATTTAACGGATCGCAACGTGATGCAATCACCTTATTTTTATTTGCAACCCAATGATTATATTTATGTGAAACCATTGAAACAAAAAACGTGGGGAACTGGAAAAACGGGGATAGAATCTTTGACGACTATTATTACACTATTGTCTTTGGCTACAACTGTATTTTTGTTATTAAAAAAATAAAATAGAATTCAATAAATGTTAGACATAAAAGATTTTTCGATTTTTGAAACCCAAACAGGATTCGATTTCAAAGGTTTCCTAATAAAAATTGGAAGTTATTGGAAATGGTTTTTGTTAAGTTTGCTCATTGCGTTTACCATTGCCTATGAAGTTAATATTCGTAAAGAAAAAATTTACGGTATGGAGACTTTAATCTCTGTAAAGGAAGAAACCAATCCGCTTTTCACTTCAAATACAAGTTTGGTTTTCAACTGGGGTGGTTCTTCTGATCAAGTGCAAACCATTTCTACGACCCTGCAATCCCGCTCGCATAATGAGTTGGTTGTTGATAAATTGCAATATTACATTGGTTATCTGGCACAAGGTAAATACAATCTTGTTGATGCTTATGGCGCTGTTCCTTTTTATGTAAACATCGACAAGACTAAAGGACAGTTAGCCGGGAAACTCATTAGTGTTAAGTTTTTGAGTGAAAACGAATATGAAATTCGAATTCCATTTGAGAGTAATTCAGTTTCTATAGTTTCCTACGCTGATAATTCCTATAGTAACACAGCAGTATCTGTTGGTGATTTTGTTAAAAAATACAAAGTAGGCGAGCAAGTGAATCTGCCATTCTTATACTGGAAATTGCAAATAAAAGATAATCCTGGTTTTTATAAGGGCAACGAATATTTTGTACAGTTTAATGATTTTGATGGAACGGTTTCGGCATATAAAGGCATCAATGTTAAAACGGATGATAAAGGAGGTTCTATCATTACACTAGGAATGCAGGGAACTAATAAGGCACGAATGGTTGAATATTTGAATTCGACTGTGAAAATGCTTATCAAAAGGCAATTGGATAGTAAAAACCAGTTTGCTACGAATACGATTCAATTCATTGATAGTACACTTGTGGCTATGGAATCCCAACTTAAGGAAACCACTAACGAGCTAAAATCATTCAGAAAAGGCAAAAATATTTACGATATTGAAGGAGATGGTTCTAAATTTTCCGATAAGGTTCTTGAATTTGATGTCAAGAAAGATGAAATTAACCGTAAACTAGCCTATTATAATTCGCTGAAAGCCTATTTGAAAAGCAGTGTCGATTATTCAAAACTTCCTGCTCCATCTGTTGCAGGTATTGAAGACCCTAATATTGTGGTGAATGTTTCTAAATTGATTTCGCTATCCACTCAAAGATCTGAAATGGCGTATGCTGTAAAAAGCGATAAGATTTTTAAGGATTTTGACAACCAAATGGAGGCTGTAAAAAAAGTGTTGTTGGAGAACATAATTACTGCCAAAGCCTCTTTGCAATATGACCTTGCTATGGTTAGTAGTAAAATTAATGAAACAGAGAGTACTATCAAGCAGCTTCCTGAAGACCAGCAGGAACTAATCAAAATCAAGAGAAAATACGATTTAAGCGATAATATTTACAGTACCTTTCTGCAGAAAAGAAGCGAAGCTGATATTGTAAAAGCAGCTAATTTGTCTGATATTCATTTTATCGATCCTGCCAAAGATATAGGAGGAGGACTCATAGGTCCGAAAACTTCTGTCAATTATGTGTTGGCATTATTTCTAGGAATATTGATTCCGTTGCTTTTTGTTTTTGGGATTTTCTTTGTTAATAATTCCATTCAAAATACCGAAGATATTAGTAAGTTGACTCAACTCCCATTGATAGGAGTCATTGGATTGAGTAAGGAAAATAGTAATTTGGCTGTGTATGAAAAACCAAAATCCGCTTTATCCGAGTCATTTAGAGCTATTCGTTCCTCGCTTCAGTTTTTATATAAACAGCAAAATCTAGATGGAGCAAAAACTCTGATGATTACCTCTTCAGTCAGTGGTGAAGGAAAGACTTTTTGTACGTTGAATATTGCCACCGTATTTGCTTTGAGCGAAAAAAAGACGGTGATTATCGGATTAGATTTAAGAAAACCCAAACTGTTTGATGAGTTTAATTTATCGAATGAGGTAGGAGTTGTGAATTATTTAATTAAGCAAAAAACGATTGACGAAATCATCAATCCTACCCATATTCCTTTTCTTGATGTCATTGTTTCGGGGCCTATACCACCGAATCCGGCTGAAATGATTATGAGCGATGGTATGAAGGAGTTGATTGAAGAATTGAAGACAAAATACGATTACATTATTTTAGATACACCACCTGTAGGTTTAGTATCTGACGCTTTGGAGTTGGCACAATATTGCGATGTCACTTTGTACATTGTAAGACAGAATTTCACCAAAAAGGAAATGATAACCTTGTTGAACAATAGGGTAAAACGGGGCGAGCTTCACAATACTAGTATTATTTTGAATGGCTTCCAGAACAAAGCAAAATACGGTGCGGGTTATGGATATGGATATGGATATGGTTACGGAAGCACGACTTATTCTAATGGTTACCATGATGATGATGAATCAACTTCAATTATCAAAAAAGTAATAAGGAAGTTTAGAAAAAAATGAAATCGTTAATTCGATTCTATAAAGAAATCATTAAATGAATACAACAACAAATAGCACTGTCTTGATAACTGGAGGAGCAGGATTTATAGGGTCAAACCTGTGCGAATATTTTTTGTCCAAGGATTATAATGTGGTATGTTTAGACAATTTTGCTACAGGACATCGCCACAATTTGAAGGATTGTATGGAGAATCCCAACTTCAGATTGATAGAAGGCGACATTCGCAACTTATCAGATTGTCAAAGTGCAGTTCAAGGCGCCGATTATGTTTTGCATCAGGCCGCTTTGGGTTCGGTACCTCGTTCGCTTAAAGATCCAATTACTACTAATGGCGTTAATGTTTCCGGATTTTTGAATATGTTGGTTGCTTCGCGAGATGCTAAAGTGAAACGGTTTGTATATGCAGCCAGCTCCTCTACTTATGGAGATTCTGTGGGATTACCAAAAGTAGAAGAGGTCATAGGAAAACCACTTTCGCCTTACGCCATCACAAAATATGTCAATGAATTGTATGCTGAAATTTTCAGTAGAACTTACGGTTTGGAAACTATAGGCTTGCGCTATTTTAATGTTTTTGGACGTAAACAAGATCCAAAAGGAGCTTATGCCGCAGTTATTCCAAAATTCGTGATGCAATTGATGCAGCTCGAAAGTCCGCTAATTAATGGCGATGGGAATTACTCTCGCGATTTCACTTACATTGATAATGTAATTCAAATGAACGAGTTGGCGATGACTACCACCAATCCAGATGCCGTAAATACGGTTTACAATACTGCCTTTGGTGATAGAAATACCTTGAATAATTTGGTAGAATACCTAAAGGAATTTTTATCCGTTTATGACGAAAGAATTGCCAATGTTGCAATTGAATATGGTCCTAACAGGGCAGGAGATATTCCCCATTCCTTAGCAAGCATTGATAAAGCAAAAACGATGTTAGGATACAATCCGCAGTTTTCGCTGCAAGAAGGTTTGAAAGAAGCGATTAGCTGGTATTGGGAGAATTTGAAGTAGCGAGAAGTTGGTAGGTAATTAGTTTTAGGTTTTTTATGCATCACTTTAAAAAGGGATTACTCGAAATAACAGACTTAAGATTTGAGGATTATCGTAATGAATAAGATTCTAAAAAAAATATAAAAAAACTGGTTTTCATTTTAAGAAACCAATAAAAACATAAAAATTGGACACAAACATAAAAATAGCAGTCATTGGTTTGGGATACGTGGGTTTGCCATTGGCGCGATTATTCGCAACTCAATATGCTGTTGTAGGTTTTGATATTAATCAATCCAGAATTAATGCATTGCAACAAGGAAACGACAGCACACTCGAAATTGATGCTGATAGTCTAAAAAAAGTATTAGTTGAAAAACCGGGAAATGCTACAGGTTTGTACTGTACGTCTTCGCTTGAGGAAATTGCAGATTGCAATTATTACATTGTAACCGTTCCAACACCCGTAGATAAAAACAATCGCCCTGATTTAACACCTTTGTATAAGTCCAGTGAAACTGTTGGTAAAGTGCTAAAAAAAGGAGATATTGTCATCTATGAATCTACTGTTTATCCAGGAGTTACAGAGGAAGAATGTGTCCCCGTTTTAGAAAAAATATCGGGTCTACAATTCAATGTTGATTTTTTTGCGGGTTACTCGCCTGAGCGAATTAATCCCGGAGATAAGGAACATACCGTAGATAAAATCCTGAAAGTGACTTCAGGTTCTACTCCAGAAATTGGACAAAAAGTAAATCAATTATATCAATCTGTGATTACGGCAGGAACCCATCTTGCCCCTTCGATTAAAGTCGCTGAAGCTGCTAAAGTTATAGAGAATTCGCAACGCGATATCAATATTGCCTTTGTTAATGAATTGGCCAAGATATTCAATATTTTAGAAATTGATACGCATGCTGTATTAGAAGCAGCGGGAACCAAATGGAATTTCCTTCCCTTCAAACCAGGCTTGGTTGGCGGACACTGCATCGGAGTAGATCCCTATTATTTGGCACAAAAAGCACAAGAAAAAGGGTATCATCCTGAAATAATATTGGCAGGTCGCCGTTTGAATGACAGTATGGGTGAATATGTAGCTTCGCAAGTGGTGAAGTTGATGATCAAAAAAGGACTGACAATTAGTGGTTCTCAACTTTTGATGATGGGAATTACCTTTAAGGAAAACTGTCCTGACGTGCGCAATACTAAAATTGTTGACGTGATAGCCGCTTTAGAAGATTATGGTATTCAAGTTATAATATATGATCCTTGGGCCAATCCCGCCGAAGTTTTGTATGAATATAAATTGACTACAACTAATGTAGTGCCAACTACCACTTTTGATGTTGTAGTTTTAGGTGTGGCACACAAAGAATTTTTGCATTTAGATATTCATTCGCTAAGGAAAACCAACAGTATTCTTTATGATGTGAAAGGGGTTTTGAGTGATGGGGTTGATGGGAAGTTGTAAGAAGTGACTAGTGAGTTTTGAAAAATAAATTACAGATAATTTTATAGAATAAGAAAATGAGAAAAATAGTAATTACGGGAGGTGCAGGATTTATAGGATCCCATGTAGTTAGACGTTTTGTAAAGAAATATCCGGAATACCACATCTTTAATTTGGATGCGCTTACTTATGCTGGGAATTTAGAAAACATAGTAGACATTGAGAAAGAACCGAATTATACTTTCGTGAAAGGCGACATCACTGATGAGGCTTTTATCACTAGTTTATTTCAAGAACATCAATTTGATGGAGTAATCCATTTGGCTGCAGAATCTCATGTGGATCGTTCTATCACTGACCCGATGGCTTTTGTAAAAACGAATGTAATAGGCACAGTAAATTTGCTAAATGCTGCAAAGAAAATTTGGGCAAATGGTTTTGAAAGTAAACGTTTTTATCACGTGAGCACGGATGAGGTTTATGGTTCATTAGGCTCTGAAGGGTTGTTTACCGAGACCACTCCTTATGACCCAAATTCTCCTTATTCAGCTTCGAAGGCAAGTTCGGATCATTTTGTAAGAGCTTATGGGGAGACTTATGGTTTGCCATTTGTGCTTACAAATTGTTCTAATAATTATGGGCCTAACCATTTTCCAGAGAAATTAATTCCGTTGTTTATCAATAATATTATCAACAACAAACCTTTACCCGTTTATGGGGATGGCAATTATACGCGTGATTGGTTGTTTGTAAAAGATCATGCCGTGGCAATTGATTTGGTTTTTCATCAAGGCCAGAATCACGAAACCTACAATATTGGTGGATTCAATGAATGGAAGAATATCGATTTGGTCAAAGTTTTGTGCCAAATTATGGATGCTAAATTAGGTAGAGAAGCTGGAGAATCAGCTCAATTGATTACTTATGTAAAAGACCGTCCAGGACACGATTTGCGTTATGCAATTGATGCTACAAAAATAAACAGAGAATTAGGATGGGAACCATCAGTAACCTTTGAACAGGGATTGGAGCGTACTATCGATTGGTATTTAAACAATCAAGAATGGCTTAATAGTGTTACTTCTGGGGATTATCAGAAATATTATGAGAAGCAGTATTCATAGAATTGTGAATAGTGAATGGTGAGAAGTGAGAAGTGAGAATTGAAGGAAATCAAGAACAATAATACATTATGAATTGGTACGTAGTTTACACCAAACCTAAATGGGAAAAAAAAGTAGCAGAGCGGTTAAACGAGATTGGTGTGGTTACGTATTGTCCATTGATTACTAAAACTAGTCAGTGGTCAGACCGAAAAAAAACAGTTAGTGTTCCCTTGTTTAATTCCTATATTTTTGTACAAGTTGAGGAAAAGGATAGAAATCGAGTATTTGAAGTGACGGGTGCAGTTCGATACTTATTTTGGTTAGGAAAACCAGCAATGGTGAAGGATTCAGAAATCGAAACGATACAACATTGGCTTTCGGTACCAACAAATTTTGAAATTACTTTAGATGAATGGAAAAAAGGAGATAAAATTATTTTGGAATCAGGACCGTTTATCAGCCAGTCAGCCATTATTCAAGAAGTAAAACCCAATCATTATGTACTGGTTTTAGAATCTTTAGGATGTGTGCTTCGGGTGAATAAAAAAGGGATGTGATTTTTAGTTTAATTTTTTTTGAGTTTGTTTTAAGTAAAGAATTTGTTTTTTAGAGGGATAGGTAAAAAAGTACATAGTTAATTTTATTTGCTTTGCTTTTTTTGTGTCATATTATAAAAAAAAGTAATAAAATTCCTTTTTTTTTAGTGTAGATTTGCATTACTTTAAGATTTATGACGAACCCAGTTATGGGAGTCAGAAGGGCGAAGCCATGGAAATAGTTTAGCTAGTAAAATCCAATTTATCCTTTTGGTTTCAGTTTTTTAATTCCAAGGAGCAGAAGAACTAATGGAAAATAGAAGAAATAAAGCTTTTGTTCAAGAAAGGTCAAAAGTAGAAGATATTTAATTTTAAGATTTTAATATTAATTACAATAGAAATATGAGAAAAATAATTACAGCCATTGTGCTTTTATTTGCCCTTTTTCAATCGGGAACTTTGGTAGCACAAGATTTGTTGAAAGGAACTGATTTGAGTACCCTTAAGGTAGATTATTTATCAGACAGTGATATTGCTAAAATAAAAGCCCAATTGCTAAGTAACAATACCACTCTTGATCAAGTGGAGCCAATGGCATTAGCCAAAGGGATGTCAGCCACCGAGTTTGCTAAATTGCGAACTCGATTAGGGGTTCCTGCTACTTCCGCTCCAGAAATTTTAAAAAAAGAGGATGTTACGGAAGATAAAGAAGAATTGACCAGAAAACAAGAAAAAGTAGTCAATAAGAAAGTTAAAGACACTGTGAACCAATTAATTTTTGGATCGGAGTTATTTGATAATCCCACCTTAAATTTCGAACCTAATTTAAAAATAGCCACACCACTTAATTATATTTTGGGGCCTGGTGACGAATTGCAGGTTAGTGTCTATGGGATTCAAGAATTTAATGCTAGCATTCCGGTAACAGTTGAAGGTAAAGTAACTATTCAATATGTTGGTCAAATTTCGGTTTCAGGGATGACTATTGAGGCGGCAACTCAAAAAATAAAAGCGGCTATGGCAAGGGTGTATAGCACGGTGAATTCGGGACAATCTCAAGTTGGGGTAAGTCTGAGTCGCATTAGAACTATCAGGGTGACACTTATAGGGAGTAAACAACCTGGAAATTATTCCGTTTCATCATTGGCCACGGTATACAACGCCTTGTTTTTAGGAGGAGGTCCTGGAAAAAATGGAAGTTATAGAAACATAGAGTTGCTGAGAAACAATAAAGTGTACAAAAAAATTGATATTTATAATTTTTTAGTTAATGGAAATCAATCAGACAATATAGGTCTTAAAGATAATGACGTTATTCGAATTTCTGCTTATTCTCAAAGGGTTACTGTAGAAGGGCAAGTCAAACGTCCTGGTATTTTCGAGATGAAATCAGGTGAGACTTTTAAGGATTTATTGACTTTTGCTTCAGGATTTAACGAGTTTGCTTACACAGCTTCAGTAAATGTATTGCAGAAAACCAGTAAAGATTTTAGGGTAAAAGACATACAAGAATCGGAATACGGTATTTATAAACCACTTGCGGGTGATGTGTATCGGGTTTCCAAGATTTTAAATCGTTTCGAAAACAGGATTAAAATTGAGGGGGCAGTTTTTAGACCAGATACTTATTCTTTTTATGAAGGAATGAAAATTTCCGACCTAGTTGCACAAGCAGATGGATTAAAAGAAGATGCTTATACCAATCGTGCTACTATTGTTCGATTGAAATCTGATTTGACTAGCGAAGCTGTTAATGTGAATTTATCCAAAGTTTTGGCGGGTGATCCAGAGGCAGATATTACTTTGCGAAAAGAAGATATTGTCACCGTGTATTCTGTTTTAGATTTCAAAGAAGAGTATAAAGTAACCATTGAAGGAGAAATAAAAAAACCGGGAATTTATGAGTACCACGATAGACTTACCCTCAATGATATATTGATTGAAGCGGGTGGGCTAACAGGTTCGGCCTCCAAAAGAGTTGAAATTGCCCGAATGATAAAATCAGAAGAGATTAACGACAGCAACCCAATGAAAGCCCAATTGTTTAATCTGGAAATCAATGCCAACAATAATGAGCAAGCTAAAAACTTTGTTTTAGCTCCTTTTGACGTGGTGAATATCCGTAAAATGGCAGTCTATGAAAAACCCGAGATGGTGACAATAAGTGGCGCCGTTAATTATTCTGGGAAATATGTTTTGGCCAATAAAAAAGAAAAAATTTATGATGTCATCCAAAGGGCAGGAGGATTGACCTCTGTTGCTGATTGGAATGGTGTAAAAATCAAGCGTCCCATACAAGCTAAACAAATTGAAGATTTGGAAAATGTGAATTTGAATTTAGGCAAGAAGGATAGCATTCAAAAAAAAATAACCAAAAAGTTAAAAGAAGATTTAAAATATTCGACCATACCAGTGGAATGGAGAAAAATTGTCAAGGATCCTAGCGACAATACGAATGTGACATTATTGGCAGGAGATGAAATAGAAGTTTCTACTTATAATGAGAGTGTAAAAGTAACTGGTAACGTCCTCTTGACTTCAGAGATTCCTTATGAAAAGGGTAGGGGGTTTGGTTATTATTTGGGAGCTGTTGGAGGAACAGATGCTAAAGGTTGGAAGAAAAAGGCTTATATCATTTATCCTAATGGGAAAGCCGCAGTTTCGAGTTCTTTTTTCTTCATACGATCCTATCCAAAAGTAGTACCAGGCTCGCAGATTGTAGTTCCTGAAAAACCAGAAGCCAAGAAGATGAGTACTGGGGAGTGGGTGAGTATAGGAAGTGTTATCTCGAGTCTTGCTTTACTGATTGTTACAGCATTTAAATAGTAATTACCAGTCATAAATAAAATATAACCAAAAACGGATAACTGAATGGTAACAAAAGAACCCATAAACAAAGACGAAATTTCGTTAAAAGAATTGATAGAAAGAGGCAAAGAATGGTATGTCTATTTGCTTTCGCAATGGAAAATTATTGTGTTGGTTGGCTTTTCAGGAGCTGCTCTCGGTTTAGCCTATTCGTTTATGAATAAACCTGTTTATACAGCTACTTTATCTTTTGTAGTTGAAGACGAAAAATCAGGAGGAGGGCTAAGTGGAGCATTAGGTTTAGCCAGCTCATTTGGATTTGATTTTGGAGGAAGCGGGGGAAATGTTTTTTCTGGAGCTAATTTGACGGAGTTTTTTAAATCCAGAAAAATGGTAGAACAAACCTTATTAACCTCTGTAAATTTAAAAGGCAAAGTAATGACTTTAGCCGAAATGTATATACAAAATGCAAAATGGCGAAAAGATTGGGAAAAAGAGCCAAAATTTGCTAATATTCAGTTTTTGCCTAATGTAGATCGCAAGAATTACACTCGTGTTCAGGATAGTGTTTTAGGGGTTATTAGTGCAAATTTGACTAAATTTAACTTGTTAGTTGCACAAAAAGACAAAAAAATTGGTATCATTAGTATTGAAATGAATTCTGGCAGTGAATTGTTTGCCAAGTATTTTGCAGAAGCTTTGGCCAAAGAAGTCTCTGATTTTTATATTGCTACTAAAAGTGAAAAGGCAAGAGCTAATATGGATATTTTAGTTCGTCAAACCGATTCCATTCGTGGAGAACTGAATGGAGCTATTACTGGAGTGGCGGTTGCTAATGATAATACTTTTAATTTAAATCCTTCACTTAATGTTAGAAGAACACCATCAGCTAGGAGGCAGGTTGATGTGCAGGCTAACACAGCTATCTTAACTGAATTGGTAAAGCAAACCGAATTAGCCAAAGTTACCTTACGCAAAGAAACTCCATTGATTCAAGTCATTGATCGACCTATATTACCATTGGCAAAAGAACGATTTGGGAAGGCTAAGGGTATTTTGTTAGGTAGTTTTTTAGGTTTTTTTTTAGCAATATTTATAATTATTAATAAAAAAATATTAACTTATCTAAAATAGATAATAGATTTAGATCTCTTTTTAACTACTCATTTTTGCTATTATTGATGGCTGTTTCAATACTTTCAAATTAATTTAATAAAAATTAATTTGTAGTTTGACATAGTCAAATTAAAACAAGAGAGTATTTGGAGAGATATTTTGTCTTTATATGACTTTTCGACTAATAAAGTGTAAAAATAACAATGAAGAATTCTAATTTTGGGAAACTAATTTCAAATTACGGCAGCCGTCTTTGGGGTTTAGTTTCTGTATTTATTTTTACACCGCTATATATTCATTATTTAGGTATCGAAAGCTACGCAATAATCGGTTTTTATACTTTGTTATTAGGTATAATAAGTTTTGCAGATGCAGGTATGTCTTCGGCGATTATTAAAGAGTTTTCACTTGAAGGTGCTGCAAACTATAAATATAGTGTTCTTAGGAATGTCGAAAATTTATATTGGGGAGTGTGTTTTTTTATTTTTTTAATTATTTTTTTTGGTTCGAATTTTATTGCAAATCATTGGCTTAATTCTGAAAAAATAAGCTCTGGAGATTTATCATATTATGTCTCATTGATCGGTGCTGGTGTATGTGTACAATTACTTTCCTCCCTTTATTATGGTTCTCTTTTTGGTTTGAATAAACAAGTTCAGGCGAATTCTTTTCAGATTACATGGAATGTATTTAAAAATGGTGTTGTAATAGTGTTATTTATCTTCTATCGAAAAGATTTAGAAATATATTTTCTATGGCAAATATTATGTAATATAATTTACGTAGTTGCATTAAGAATGAATACAATTAAACTTTTGAAAAAAGAGAAACGAATATTATTGAATACCTTAAGAAAAATTCCAAAACATATATTGACCTACATAGGTGGTATGTTTTTAATAGCCGTAATTTCATCTGTCAACAGCCAAGCAGATAAAATAATAGCGAGTTCCTTTTTTTCATTAAAGGTGTTTGGTTATTATAATATTGCGTCACTGCTTGCTCAGGTTCCCGTTATTTTAGCAAGCCCATTAGCATTGTTTGTTTTTCCAATATTCTCGAGATTCCATAACAATGAAAACAATAAACTAAATATATCTTTAATTAAAATTTATACTATTCTTAACTTACTAGTGTTTTCATCAACATTTTTAATTTTTTTTTATGCTAAGGAAATCTTAATGCTATGGACTGGAAACACAATCAGTACTAAAATGTTTCCATCTATTATTTTGGTTGTGCGACTTTTAGTATTAGGTTCTTTGTTTTTGGCTTTACAGCTGCCACTTTATTACTTATTACTTTCTAAAGGCAAAACAAAATATAATATTACCCAAGGTGTTGGACAAATTTTAATAGGTCTCCCATTGTTATATATCTGTGCTAAATATTATGGCTTAGAGTCTATTGCTATTCCTTGGATTATAATTAATTTGAGTTCCCTATTGTATTTAAGTTTCATCGTTTTTAGATATTACATTTCATTAA
>NZ_JAQTPQ010000296.1 GCF_028712645.1 Flavobacterium sp.
TTCCGATCTAATGACCAATGCTTTTCAAAACAAATTAAAAGAAATTAATTATTTATCTAAAATTACTTTATAGTTTGAAGTTCCTTCATTGTTTGTAACATTAAGGATATAAGTCCCATTTCCAAAACGAGAAAGATCAATATTTTTAGTTGTTCCTGCTGCACTTACGTCAACTTTTTCCTCATACACAACTTGACCCAACATATTCGAAACTCTTATATTTTTAATTTCATTTTTGAAATCAACACTAAGCATACCGTTAGAAGGGTTTGGATAAACAACAACTCGTGTATTTGGCGAAACATTTTCTTCAACTCCCAAAGCCGTAGGTGTCCAATCGATAATTACTGTATTGAAATAAGTAACTGGTGATACTGGTGTCAAATGTTGTGCAGTCGGTCCTTTATGAAAAGTAAAACTAGCTATCGTACCATGATTATTAACGCCTGAATCAACCCAAGAACTTTCAATCCAAACTGTATAATCTCCGTCTGGTACAGTAACACCATTAGCAGATCCTACCACATTTTTACCATCCCAAGTAATGGTTCTTGTACCATAAGCTGGACTAGGATTGGCTACAGATGGTCCGCTTAAAGTTGCTCCAGTTGTAGCATCTGTAATATTTGAATTCGCCCCAGAAGAATTAGATAAAATACCCCCAGATTTAACAGACCAAATTGGTAAATGATCTACTTCTTTAACTGCATATTTATTTCTAGTTTTAATAAATACTCCAGCACTATTTTCTATCCAAATGGCTAAAATATTTTTAATACCTTTATTTGGGGCTGGAGATGATGGTATTGGCTGATTGTAAGTAAACGTTAGTGTTCCAGCTGTTGTAGTTTGTGCGGACATATTTAGCGAAAAGCAAAGAAATAATGCAATTCCAGCTAGATAAAGTAATTTTGATTTCATCTTTTTAAATTTAGATTGTTAATATTATGGAGAAAAGGGATATTTATATTTGTATAAAACATTACTATTTGAAAACCTATTCAAAAAAGTAAAGGAGCTCTAAATATCAATTATTTAGAGCTCTTACATTTAATTAATTTGCTTCGAGAACAAAATTGATTGAAACATTTGCGTTCTCGGCAATCTTACCTTTTACAAGATTTGGAATTTCGATGTTATAATCTTGAGGTTTAATTTTGATTAAACTTGATGCGCTAATTTTTCCAGCATTCAAGGCAAGGCTAACTTTAGATTTTATCTTTTTAGTAACGCCGTGTATTGTCAAATCCCCTTCGAAATCATAGGAAGATTTTGCTGATGATATTTTTTTTGCATCAAAGTTTAAAATTTTCCCTTTGAAAGTTGCTTTAGGAAATTTAGAAGATTCCATATAATTCTCATTAAAATGCTCTTCCATTAATGGAGACTTAAATTTAAATGCTTTTACTAAAACCAAGGCTACAAAATCACCTGTAGCTTCATCAAAAATACAAGAAACGGTACTATTTGTCCCTGCAATCTCTTCAAAAGCAGGCATTGAAGCTTCGAACCTTACTTCTCCTGCACGAGTCATCATTTTTTGAGAAAAAACTATATTTCCTACTAAAAAACACATTGATAAAATTATTATCTTTTTCATCTTTATTATTTATTTTAATTTATATTGATTAATTTACAAAACCTTGAGTTTGCCAAAGTATGAACATATCGATTGTAGTTTGTGGCATTCTGCCAGATGTAGGCATAATACTTCCGAAACATATTGATGGATCATCTATCCTACAAAGAAGACTTCCATTTTGAATAGCATCTTTTACTTCGGCATAGCTTTCCAAATTAGGAAATTGCTGACCTCCAGAATGACATCCAGAACAAGTTGATTTTACTATCGGGCCAACATTAGCAGTATAAGTTGGATTAGCGACAAAGGAAATGTCCTCATAAGTATTTGATTCACAAGATTCGATTACCACTCCAGCCATTATTATCATTAAAAATATTATTACTTTTTTCATCTTAATTCTTTTATTTATTTTAAAAAACTCTGTACATATTAAATCCAAAATAGAGACTTCCTCCATTCCAATCACCTCTTGTATTAGAAAATACTGCAACATCATTCATTGGCTGACTATTGGAAACTACCAATTGAAAAACGTGTCCACCTGTTTCGATGTCTAAACCTACTGAAAGCGGATTTTGATAAGGAGAAACAAAACCTTCAACCAATACCATTCGTGCAGCATATTCTAAATTTACGCTTAATCTTTTGGATAATTTATATCTTGTTCCGGCTCCTAAAAAATATTGATCCTTTTGTTCTACACCATATTCATATAAATTTTTATGAACATAAATAGGTGCAACCTCAAATGAAAATGATTCGGAGAATTTTCTAGAAATTATCAATTGGGATGAAAAAGCCAATCGGTTAGTGAATTTAATTCCTGGATTTGCAGCTTTTTTAAGGTCACTATTAATATCCATGGTATTATAACCAACAATGGTTACAGGAAAACCACTTTCTATCTGATTAGCAAATTTATACTTTGCAGATAATTCATATAATTTATTATAGGTTTGCCTTGATGCTCCAAGAGATAACCAGTTTGTAACTCCATAAATACCACCCACTTTAGTCAGAGCATTATCCATTCCGAAAAAATTATTAATCCCTTGGGTCAAATCTCCAAAACGGTGTGACACGACCATATACCATTCACCTTGGGCAGGTAATTTCGTCGATTGCATATTACATATTTGTAATCCTTTAAAAGCGGCAGGTGCAATTTCTTTTACATCTGGTTGTTGGGCATCTAATTGATTTAATAAGTCGTCTTGTGCTGAGGCAAATCCTATTGCAAAAAACACAAGCATAAAAGATAAAAAGTTTTTCATTCTCATTTAATTTAATTTAGTTGTTTGTTTTAATTTTAAAAAAGATGTTTTGCATCGAAAACACAAAACACCCATAATTGTAATTTTTTAGGGTATTTAAGATGCCTTAAAACATTGATCAAGTTTCAATTCACCCATTAAATCATCGTAACCAACAACTCTTCCTTTTAAAGTTACTATTTGGTCTTTTTGAATTGTAGCATCAAAATCTTTTAAATTACATATAATAGAGCCATCCATTATAACTTCATTACCTGTAATTTTTGTTATAGTCCCTTTTATAGCGATTGCTTTTTCGAGATATTTTTTATTGGATGCCTCTATATTAGAAGCAAATTCATTTGCGATGTTTTTTGAAGTAACCTCAAACGCAGTTTCTTCGGTTGCTAAATTTCTTGCGCCTCCATACATTATGTAATTAAATCCCGTAAATGCCACTATTCCAACTACTACAATTGAAAAAATGATTGTTCTAAATTTTTTGTTCATACTAATTAATTTAAATTTCTATAAATGTTTTTCTGTACTCTAAATAACAATTTGACTTCTATTTGTCTTTGTTTGTAGTTTAAACATTCATAAAGAAAAATACCCTACCTCAAAAACAACATTTTTTTTTAAAAAAATAAGCAAAAAGCAATAATACCCGTACAAATCTATTTTTTACTATTTTTTGTAAGAATAAGTCTCTATTATAAAATAAATCAGCTAGTATAAAAGCAATTTTATTAAAATAATCTTTCAAAAATTTTGCAACTATTTTATTGATACGTTTTATTCTTAAAAATTTATCACTTTTAAAAGTAAAAAACAGAACTTGACTACAATCTTTTATAGTTTTTAATATGTCCTATTTCAACTTTGAAATTTTGAAGTTCTAATTCTGGAATTTGGCTCATCAAATAAATTGAATTCGGATGAATTCCTAAAAAATACAGAGTTGAACTTATATAGATTACAAAATATTATAACTTTAAAAAGAATTTACAGAATTCACACTTTTACTATTCTTATTCAAATGGACAGTAAAGAATCCGAAATGCGCACAATCAGCCCTGAACCGCTAAATCATCAGAATCCTGAACAAACAGCGCAAGAACCGTTTCAGGGTCGTCTTCCAGCGCGGCACGCA
>NZ_JAQTPQ010000297.1 GCF_028712645.1 Flavobacterium sp.
GCACACAACTGCCAGCTAAAAAAAATGCCTTGGTGCTTTTCTGCTGATATTGGTCAATTTTGTAAAAATTATTTTATATTTGAAAAGCCACTGAAGGAAGGCACTTCTTTTAGCTGGCTTAACGTTGTGTGTAATACTGAAAAAAATGACAAAAAAGAAAATGATAGGAATTTTAGCATTTATAATCGGAATTGCATACTATTCCGAGCCTTTTTTTCGTAGCTTAATCAAAGATATATTTCAATGGTCAACGTCTCATACTAACCGTTAGGCATCATTCCGAAAAAATAAAAATTTCAAGAAAATAATTGCAGAATTAAAAAACTTATCTATATTTGCATACTAAATATAGTGAATATTAAGTATGGGTTACTCATTATCTTTTACAAAGTCAATATTAGTAGTCATTTTTATCTCTGATAAAATAAGACAAAAACAATTTGAGTTTTTATCAACAGCAGATATTTCTAAATATTTAAGTATTCCCAAACCAACTTTAGTTAAAATACTTCAAAACTTAAATGCCGCTAACATAATTGAGACAAAAGAAGGAAAACTTGGTGGAATAAGATTGATAAAAAAACCTTCCGACATTACTATTTTGGAAATTTTAGAAGCAACAGAAAAAGGAAAACCTTTATTTCAAACTTCATTTAATATCCTAGCTGAGGGAAAAAGACCTAACAACGCACAAAAATCTATTAAAAATATTTTGAATAACGCAGAAAACCAATTAAAAAGTGAATTATCAAAAAAAACAATTGAAGAAATATTAATTGAAATGAATAATTAATATTTTTTTTATTTTAACTAAATATACGTAATATATTGTAACTACATATGAAATTTTCAAAATTCTTTTCTAATGTTCAAGAAACACCTTGGTATCGTGATTTTTTAAAGCCTGTAATCAATGAAATTACTGATAATAGTACATTATTAGATATTGGAACAGGTACAGGGAAACTCATTCAAATTTTATCTAGTGAAAAAAATATTGATTGTGTTGGAGTAGATACCAGCTCTAAAATGCTTTTAGAAGCCCAAAAAAAACTAAAAAAAACTAATACAAAGCTAATTGAAATCAAAACAGATAAAAATCTACCATTTGAAAGCAACACTTTAAATTATATAACCATTTGTAGTGTTCTTTTCCATTTAGAAAAGGACAGTATTGATATTATACTCAAAGAGTCTCGAAGACTTTTAAAAAATCAAGGAAAAATAATAGTTCTTACACCAACAGGAAGCGGAAATATTCTTACCTTATTAAAAAACTACTTCTCTCCCAAAAACTTGAGTATTTACATTTGGTTTTATGCTACTAGAAATCGTGCAGGGCCTTGGACAAAGAACCTATATCTTGAGCAATACGCACTTACAAACAGTTTAAAATATAAAAGAAAAATTGTGATGAACGGTTTTGCACAAGTTGAAGTACTGGAAAAATAATTTTTTTATTACATCTAAATATAATATATATAAAGTATAATAATTTAAAATACAATGAAAAATATAAAATTAGGAATCATAATATTGACGTTGATAATGGGTGTCAATTCTAAATCATTTGCCCAACAAGAGAAAACAATTTCAAATGATAAAACAAGAGTAAGTCTTGAAATTGACCCAGCTACTTTTGCCTTTAACGGTTATTCAGCACATTTGCGAATTCAACCAAAAAATTGCGATCATTTACTATTTGGTGTTGGTATCTATGCTATGGATATGCCAAGTGTTCTAGTTAATTTTAATAAGAAAAACAAAGATAAAGGATGGGACGTTCGACTAAATAATGGAGTCGGACTTTTTGGCGAGCACCATTTTACAGAAGTAAATCGCAAATGGTTTGTAGGAGCTCAAATGAGTATACAAGAATACAAAATTGAAAATGAAACTTTTGCAGGAAGTGAAAAGTATACAAATATTCTTGCTATGGGCTATTTTGGTTATACCATAAAGCCATTTAAAAATAATTTATACATCAAACCTTGGGCAGGAATTGGATACACATCAAAAATATCTGGGAATAACACTTTAGGTAGTTTGGAATACGATATTGCCCCAATTACAATGTTTGCTACACTTCATATTGGATATACTTTTAATTAATAAATAACAATGAATAATCAAAAAACAAAAAATATCATTGGTAACGGTATAAACTATTTTATATCTACAGCACTAATCATTAGCGGAGTATTAAAATTAATTGGATTTAAGCCATATACAGAAATGATTATGGAATTAAACCCTAATTATTTTGAATTTATCTATTTTCTTGGAGTGATTGCAATTGTTTCAGGAGTATTATTTATAATCCCAAAAACATTTACGTTTGGGTTAATAGCAACATTAGTTTTCCTAGGTGGAACTATATCTGCTCATATGCAACACGGAGATAGTTTCATCCCTCAAATAGTATTTGTTTTATTAACTGTTTTATCCGCTTATCTAAAAAGAAGTGAATGGTTTAGAATGGAAAAATAAACGAATGCATAGCAATGTATAAAAATATAATAAGTTCAGTAGTAAATTCAAGGGTTGTAACCCGCTTCAACTTTTGTGTAACTTGACAGGAATGAAGCCCGCAATCGGCTACTATTCTCATACTAACCGTTGTGTGTAATACTGATTAAACCATAAACTATTTTTGAAGTCTAAAATTAAACCACTAATTAAACCACTAAATATGAGTAAATACAACTTAACTTTTCTTATAATACTATTTTTATTTTCTTGTAATTCAGATGATAATAATTCTATTCTTGAAAATTCAAATAATACTACAGACATCATAAAGCCTAAAGGACTTTACACCAGTTCTTTTGGAAATGAAACTGCTTTAGATAATAATCAAGTTAATGGTTCGTTAATTCGCGTAAAATGGAGCGAAATAGAACCAAATGAAGGAGTTTATGACTTTTCAAGTATAGAGCAATTTCGTGAAATTATTAAAGCGAGAAATTTAAATTGGAGTCTTGGTATTCTAGCTGGTGGAGATAGTCCTTTATGGTTGACAGAATCTATTGGAGCTGATTATTTTGAAATAATAGGAATTGATAATACAGTAAAACGAATCCCTAAAATTTGGGACACTAGAGTTAATGAAAGACTAACACTCCTTGCGGAAGCACTTTCGAACGAATATAATGAAGACGAAGATTTGGTTTTAGTATATGTTCCGCAAATGACTGCAAATGGTATTGAAGGACATTTTAATGGTGTAACAACAGATGAACTTTTAGATGCTGGATTCACTTCAGATAATTGGGTTAATGCTGTAAAAGAAACAGCTCGGATATTTGCAAATGCTTTTACAAAAAAGGCAATAGCAGTTGAAGTCCACGACATAATGGAAGATACCTCAATTCCTAATAGAATAATGACAGACTTATGGAATGAACCTTCTTTAAGTCATAGAGTTGGTGCTGCAATGTGGTGGATTTCTGGAAAAAACACCTATCAGCCTAGTTTAGTAAATGCTTTAATTGATTTCCCTGGAGATATTTATGCACAAGCAATCGGGAGGTCCGACCAACCTACAAGATTTGAAAATAACGACTACACAACTATTTTTGAACAAGCACAAACAATAGGTATTAGATATATGGAGCTTTGGGAATATGAATTTGTCAACGATACTTTTCCACAAGAGTTTGATAGCTTTAATGAATATGCAAATACTAATTTTGAGTAAATGCACTACACACAATCGAGTAGACGGCTCCGCCCCAATCGGAACGGAGTGCGCCTCTCACACCACCGAACGTACGGGTCACGTATTCGGCGGTTCGCAAAGTGATGGGTTCAATTCGATGTAAACATCTGTCAAGGATTGATAGCCTCGTTGTTTTAAGCGTTTCAAAGTAATGGTAGTACTCAAAATAGGACTTTGTGCAATCGCCCAACCGCCTTTCCTCGTTCGGCTAAAAGCATAGGCGTGGTCTTGGTCAACGCCCAATCGAATCAGAT
>NZ_JAQTPQ010000298.1 GCF_028712645.1 Flavobacterium sp.
ATATTTTGATTAAATTAACTTGCTTGATTGGATTAGTAATTGCTCCAATTTTAGGAAACGGAAGCGCTTCTGAAAACAAAGTAATGAAGTGTACAATGGAAATGAAATCTTCTTGTGCTGAAGGAGAAATGAGGGGTAAATGCGATATGTCAAAATGCGCTACTATGTCTA
Source organism: Flavobacterium sp. (assembly GCF_028712645.1). GTDB lineage: Bacteria > Bacteroidota > Bacteroidia > Flavobacteriales > Flavobacteriaceae > Flavobacterium. The sequence goes on from NZ_JAQTPQ010000298.1 coordinate 172, forward strand.
AAGACGAATGTGTTGCAATGTGTGACAGCCTTGGTTGTACTCCAGATCAAAAAGAAATGTGTATGTCGCATTATGATGCTAACGGTAAGTTTATGGCAGGAGCTGGTGAGAAAGCGTGTTGTGCTAAAAAAATGACAGATGAAAAGAACATTAGAGTTGAAATAACAAACACTGACGGAAAAGCAAAAGCTACTGTAACTACTTCAGAAAACGGACAAGAAAATACTCAAGTTTTTGAAGGTTCATTAGAAGAAGTAAAAGCTAAAGTGGAAGCTTTGAAATAAAGCATTTTGTTTTTGATTAAATCAAAATGCCTCGCAAATTGCGAGGCATTTTTTTGTTTAAAGAGATATTCCTATGACAAACTGAGGAAAATATGAATGGCCTATTTAAAAGATAAATATAGCAATGATTTTATTTCCCAGGTTTTATTAATAACACGTTATTATATTTCTTTTTAATGTCAATCAGGGAGCGTTCTGCATCAATTCTTGTTTTGTAATTTCCAACCCATACTTTATAATTTGGCGTGTTAAAAACTATTGTAGCATCGATGTCGCTAAAATTTTGTTTAAAGTCACTTAAAGTTTTTTTTGCGTTTTCACTACTGCCATTATAGATTTGAATTTTATAAGAATCGTTAACGGTAAGTGATGGATTTATTTTTCTCTTTTCGTTTAGTAATTGTTCGAATTTCGAATCCTGATTTACAGTAACATTTTGGTCCTGAGCGTATAAATAAGAAGTCCAAGTATTTAAAATTACTAAGGATAAAAAGATTTTTCTTACGGTTAGTGTTTTCATAATGATCTTGTTTTTATGCAAAAATAATGTTTAATAACTAAAACTAACTTATCACTGCTATTTAGAATCAATATAAATTATATTTAAGACTATTTTAAGGTTTTGAGAATAGTTCTTAAAGTGTATTTTTGTCGAATATTTTAAAGAAAAAGTGATTTTTATCATATTTTAAATCTGGTAAAAGTCATATTCAATATTGTAGATAATCACTAAACTATATGAAAAAGGTGGGTTACCATAATTCGATTTCAAGGAAATTATATTTAGGTTTAGCTTTAATGCTAACTTTATCATTAACTTCATTTGCGCAAGATGCAGCTCCTGCTGCAACCGCAACACCAGTAGCTTCAACTCCAGCTGTTACTCAAGGTGGCGACCCTGTAAAAGGGAAAGAAATTTTCAACACTAATTGTGCTGCTTGTCACAAACTTGATGCAAAAGCAACTGGCCCTGCTCTTAGAGGTGTAGGAGCTAAGTATGACAAGTCTTGGATTTATAAATGGGTTCACAATAGTGCTGATTTAATTAAGTCTGGTGATGCTGCGGCTGTAAAAGTTTTTGAAGCAAATAATAAAATACCAATGACTCCTTTTCCTCAGTTGTCTGAAGCAGACATTGATAATGTTATTGCTTATACAATGGAGGCTAAAGCAGTAGTTGTCGCTCCGCTTCCGGGTATAACAGCTCCTGGTGCAGATGTAAATACAGGTGGGATTTCAAATAATATTATTTTAGGTGCATTGTCTTTAATAATGGCAATTCTTATCGTAATGTTGTTTTTGGTAAACAATGTTTTAAGAAAAGTGGCTGCTGCCAATGGAATTAGTGTTGCGCCAAAACAACCAACAATTTCAATTTGGAAGGCATTTGCAAAAAATCAATTTTTGGTATTAGTTACTTCAATATTCTTATTATTGGCGAGTGCGTTTTTTGTTTATGGATATTTGATGCAAGTTGGTGTTGATCAAAACTATTCACCAGTACAACCTATTCATTTCTCACACAGAATTCACGCAGGTAGCAACGGAATTAATTGTAATTATTGTCACTCTGCAGCACGTGTAAGTAAAAATTCGGGAATTCCTTCTTTGAATGTTTGTATGAACTGTCATAAAAATATTTCTGAAGTTTCAGATACTACAGCTACTAAAGATTATTCAAAAGCTGATTACGATAAAGAAATTGCTAAATTGTACAAAGCTGTAGGTTGGGATGCTGCCAATCAAAAATATACTGGAATAACTCAGCCAATAAAATGGGTTCGTATTCATAATCTTCAAAGTTTTGTTTACTTCAATCACTCACAACACGTAACTGTTGCTGGAGTTGCTTGTCAAACTTGTCACGGTCCAGTTCAAACTTTCGAAGTTCAAAAACAATTTGCCAAAATGACGATGGGTTGGTGTATTACTTGCCACAGAACAACTGATGTTAAGATGCAAGGTAATGGCTATTACAAAAAAATTCACGAACAACTTGCCAAAAAATATGGTCGTGATAAATTGACTATAGCGGAAATGGGTGGATTGGAATGCGGTAAATGCCATTATTAAAAAAGTTTAAAGTTTCAGGTTGTTGAAACTTGAAACTTGAAACAAAAGAAACTTGAAACAAAAAAATTAAGAAGCTAATATTTATATAGAATATGTCATCAAACAAAAAATACTGGAAAAGTGTTGAAGAACTAGACGGAAATAGTTCTATTGTTGAGGCGCTTAGAAATAACGAATTTGTTGAAGAAATTCCTACTGATGAATTTTTAGGAAATAGTGATGCTACATCCTTTTCAACAACAACACGTCGTGATTTTTTAAAGTACGTTGGGTTTACCACAGCGGCAGCCACACTTGCAGCCTGTGAAGGTCCTGTACATATGTCGATACCTTATGTAGTTCAGCCAGAACAAATCATCCCGGGAATTGCAGATTATTATGCAACTTCGGTTTTTGATGGTTTTGATTTTGCCAATCTTTTAGTGAAAACTCGTGAAGGGCGTCCTATCAAAATTGACAACAACACTATGCCTGGCGCAAAATTTGCAGCAAATGCCAGAATTCACGCATCGATATTGTCATTATATGATAGTATGCGTTTGAAAGAACCAAAAATTGCTGGAAGCAAAGCCACTTGGGTTAGTGTTGATTCAAAAATAAAATCAAGTTTGGCTGATGCTAAAGCAAAAGGAGGACAAGTTGTTCTTTTGACTAGCACATTGGCAAGTCCTTCAACTGAAAAGTTAATTGCCGAATTTATTGCCAATAATCCAAATGCTAAACACGTAATTTATGATGCTGTTTCTTCATCAGAAGCATTAGATGCTTTCGAAACCGTTTACGGAGAAAGAGCTTTGGTTGATTATGATTTTTCAAAAGCTTCAGTAATTGTTTCCGTTGGTGCTGATTTCCTTGGAGATTGGCAAGGTGGAAGTTATGATTCAGGTTATGCTCAAGGCAGAATTCCTAAAAACGGAAAAATGTCACGTCATTTCCAATTAGAAGCGAATATGACTTTGTCTGGTGCGGCTGCCGATAAACGTTTGGCAATGTCAACCGCAAATCAAAAGCAAGCATTAGTCCTTATATATAATACAGTTGTTGGCGCTTCGGTTCCGGTTACTTTAGATGCAAAATTTAAAGCTGAAGTTACTAAAGCTGCTCAACAGTTGAAAGCTGCTGGAAGCAAAGGGGTTTTGGTTTCTGGAATCCAAGATAAAAATGCGCAGTTATTAGTCTTGGCTATTAACCAAGCATTAGCAAGTGAATCTTTTTCAACTATTGGAACAAGACAAATTAGAAAAGGATCAAGCGAAAAAGTAGCTCAATTAGTGAATGATATGAAAGCAGGAAGCGTTCATACTTTGATTATGAGTGGTGTGAATCCAGTTTATACTTTACCAAATTCAAAAGATTTTGTTGACGGATTGAAAAAAGTGAGTCTTCCGGCTTCATTCTCATTGAGAGAAGACGAAACAGCTTCATTAACAACAATTGCAGCT
>NZ_JAQTPQ010000053.1 GCF_028712645.1 Flavobacterium sp.
CATTTTGTAAATAACCTACAATTTCAGTATCACTTTCTGATCCAATATTTATATGTACTAATTTACTATCATCCATTTCTTTAGTAATATTAAAGGATACTTCATATCCTTTTTTAATCATTTCGGGCGAATATTGAAGAATTATTTTACTTGTTTTAATCATATAATATCCTATTTAAAATTCTATATCAATTATTTCGCAGTTAAAAATATCAAGAATATGTTCTACTTTTTTTAATAGTTTTTGTGCAGTTGCTTTATTCGATACGATATATTTTATTCTTGGATTATTTGCTGGTCCACCTCTCGTAAATATGGCACTATCATGTATATCCATCAATTGGTTATATATTTTAATGGAATTATCAATCAACCCTGTATATTCATTCCAATCATCTTCAGGTGATTCATATTCAACTTCAAAATAAAATACACTTGGCATATTACCTCACAAAGTCCTTAATTTTATCTTCACTCAAGAATTTATTAAAATTATCAACAAAGGTAGAGTTATAATTATTGATAATTTCGTCATAAAATTTATACCAATATTCTCTACAATAACCACTCACGATACTTGTACAAATTTTCATTACAGCAATTTTATATCATGTATATGGATCAACTTTAAATTCATTTGGTATTAAATATCTTTCTAAAGTTAATACCATAGCCTCTTCTTGCGCCAGAATTATTTTTTCTTCGTGGGATAAAGAATTAAATTTTTCTTCAGAACATTGCACTTCTTCACCGTCTTTGATGATTTTCAAATACAATGGTGAATTAGGATAACTTACTGCACAATGTAAATCGTCATGATTATAGCGGTAAAAACTTTCTTTCTTTTCAAAAAAAGTTGTTGATTTTTGATTTAATTTGGGATGAGAATAATTATACGTTTCTGATTCTCTGATTCTCAACCATTCTGCATCAAAGATTTTAGCATTTTTTGATTCTAGGAATTGTAAATCTCTCATTGTTTTAAGAAAATGAGGAGAATTTTTAAGGTATCTATGTGAATATTTTAATGTATATAAAATATCTTGAGTTGGATAAATCATATTGAATTCATCTCTAGTAATCATATAACCGACATATTGATCATTATCTAAGATATAATCAATCAAACTTTTACTAGAAGTTTCATCATATGCTAATTCAATCTCAGTGATATATTCACCTCGGATCAAATATTTGTTACCGTCGTCAATTGGATAGTAACGAATGCTACTATCCAATTTTTTACGATAATTGATATATTTGTCAAGGGTATCTTGATTCATAATCAAATCTAAGTCCTTTGGAGTTCTATATCCTGGATAGATTTTATTTATGGCAGATGATCCAATAACTAATATATTATTCATGTCATTTAGCAGCTTGATGATGAAGGATTCCAGCCGCTTTCTCCTTCGCAATTACTCGTTTCCCAGTCACCATCATAATAACCGCCCATACCATATGCTGGACCACTCCAGCTAAAACTCAATTTATATTCTTTAGCAAGTGCCTCCGCTTCAGAAATTTTGGCTTCAGCTTCTTTGATTAAATTGGCGATTTGTTTATTTACTTCTCTTGTATCTGTCATAATATTACCTCAGTTAAATTAAAATTTTTTATCAATAGAATCATTTAATTATTTTTCACATAATTATTACCTCATATAATAAATTTATAATATTTTTCATTCATCCCAGGATAAAGCACCAACCCCGTCGATAACATCTTGCGTCATCTCAATGATAGTTAACATATATTCAGGAAATCCACTATTAGAAATTGGAAAATATGCTGGGACATATCCCTCAATTTCAACTTTATAATACTCTTGTTGTGTTTTAGATTTAGCTAGAGTATATAAAGGAGTACCGTCATAATCTCTATCGTGATCAACAACGAATAATCGGGCATGGATAATGGCACATGCACCGTCACCATACCATTCTTCGTATTTAACTTCGACTAAAGAACCGATTGGTATATTATGCTTCTTATTGTTATTTTCTTCTCTAAAAGTTAAACCAGTCTCTTCATTTACTATATCTGCAACATTTATCATAATAATTATCTCACTTATATTGAAATTTAATTATAAAGTATTATTTGATATTGTCAAATTTTTATTGATATTGCTTAAATGAAGTAGGAAGTTCTATTTCACATTCAGCACATTGATAATATGTATTTTTCCATCCGAAATTATTTCTGTATGAATTGGGTACATATTCCCCAGTTGTTGTTTTTCTGTATCCAAATCGAGTAGATTTTTTTAATACTGGTTCTGATATTGAACCAGAAAAAGTAATTGCAGTCGCTCTACTATGTCCATATTTTCTAGCTATAATATTAGCAATAGTTTGTAATGTTTTAGTTTTCATAATAAAATTTTCTCATAAGAATATCAACTTTTATATATTATAATTACTTTTTTAAAAAATGTCAAATATTTTTAAAAATTAACATCAATCCGCGTACTTATTATCAAAAATTCTTGGGTATGGTGTTTCATTTTTGATAGCATCAGCTAAATCTAACGCAAATACTTTTGCAGATCTGAGTTTGATGAATATGTATCGGCTTTTATCATCTGCCTTATCACCAATATCACTTTCTCCTTCACAAACAGACCATTCACCAAATTTATTTTTTAAAATATCAACAAATACAACAGGGATATCAAATCTATCTAATTTTATATCAATTCTGTACCATGTCGTTGCTATTTTGCGAATTTTTAAATCCATTGATTTTTGTTTACCTTGTTCTTCTTGTAAAAAATCTAAAAATTTTTTCATGGTTGTAATTCCTTTAAAATTTGAAATATTATAAATTATAATATAAATAAAATAAAGTATTTATTTTTATAGGAAACATATGGCTAGACCAGTATTTTACAATCAGACTATAAAAAATTGTATAGTTGCTTTTGCCACTATATTCAATGATATCAGGATTATCACAGAACATAATGAAGAAATAACTGTACCTTTACATTATGCACCAAAAGAAAAATTCGTGAGTATGATTGACGAGAATGTTGATTTGAATGTCATCAACATTGAACGAGTATTACCTAGAATGGGTTTTGAATTAACTGGATTATTATTTGATTCTACAAGATTTTCAAATCCTTTAAATAGAATGATTGATGTTCAAAATAACGTATCAAAGAAATATATGTTTTCGAGGGTGCCTTATAACTTACAATTCACCTTATATATTGCTACTAAAAAATTCGAAACAGCTTTACAAATAGTTGAACAAATTTTTCCTTTTTTTGTACCAGAATTAAATATTACGGTAAGAGATAAAGAAGATTTCAATTTATTCACAGATATCCCTGTAACGCTTGATAGTTCCTCTTTTAGTATTGAATATGAAGGTACATTTGAAGAAAAGCGTAGGATAGAATGGGAAATGAATTTTACGTTAAAAGCATGGTTATATGGTGACGTAAAACAACAAGAACGTATTAAGAAAACTATCATTGATTTCAATTCAGTATCTTTCACTGAACAATTTGATACATTAGTAGAACATGATGAATTAGATGTTAGAATTACTACGGAATTTGTTCCTCCAGATACGATAATCGAAACTATTACTAAGCCGAGTTACGCATTTATTGAAGCAAATATCAAAACCGGAGAGGAATTATTTTGTCAGATTTAGTCGAATATATAAGAGAAGATAAAATGGATCCAATATCAGAATTTCTTGGTGCTAGTACAGGAATAGATTATTCAAAATCTTTAATCTATTCTGAAAAAACGAGTAGAGAAATAAAATTACAAGTCGATGAAGTTAAAGCCTCTAATTCAACAGAAGATTACACGTTCGTCAGAGAAAATATGAGAAAAATTATTACTCAGGCAATGGATTTAATCCCTGATGCAATTAGTTTGGCTAGAGAGACTGAAAATAGCAAATCTTTTGATAGTGCCTCGTTATTACTCCAAACACTATCAAATATCAATAAAGATTTACTTGAAATCAATAAGATTGATCCAAAAGGGAAGGCACAAGCTGAAAATATAACTAATAATACGACTAATAATACCGCAATTATTTGTTCTCCTGAAGAAGTATTAAAACGGCTTTCTTCTATTGACCCAAACTAATTTGTTTTGGAGATATCCTTCTCCATAATGATTTTCACAGTCATTATTCGTACAAGAAGCCCAATAATCATGATCACATGATTCGGGCCTGTATTTTTCTAAATCATTATTACACAAATAATCAGCTACCTGAGAACCACAGGTTTTACAAATTCCTATAATACCACAAAAATCTTTTTCTGAAATAATCATTTAAAAGTCTCTCTGAATTTTTTTAATTGTATTCTTGCTTGTTTCAATGCTCTGTGAATTACTTCGTTATTCACATTTTTTGTAGATAACTCATTTAAATATGAAATATTATTTTCTAACATTTTTATGATTTCTTGTTCAGAGGATTTAGTAACATTAAGATACACAGACTTAATTTTCTTGATTGAATACTTACCTAATCTATCGATTATAGAAAACAAATACAACTGTTCGTTTTTATCTTCTTTAATATATTCAAAATAAGTTGTCATCTAATTTCCTTTATTTGAAATTATCATATTGTTTTTGTGCTTTAGTAAATGCTTGTTTAGTTATCTTATATTGATTCCTCATGCGTTCTACTTCTGCTGATTTATCTTTTTTATCATATTTAGATACTTGTTTTTCTAAATCGATCATATTATTTTTGAGTTCTTCAACATTTGATGATAATTGGTCTCTAATATTATCAGAATTATCTATAAGAGTTTCAACAACTTTATAATATTTCAATAGCGTATTTTTATCTATTTCTATGTCATAAATAAAATATTTTTTAACTTTCGCTTCTTCAATGTATTCAAAATAAGTTTTCATTTAATTTCCTTCCTCTGTGAATGTTACATTTCCATTTGTAGCATATGCTTTGTATAAAATCGAATCACATACTAAATATTTACCAATCATACTTTCTGCCCATGAAATTTCAGCTTTAAAATATTCTTTAGTGAAATCATAGTGCTTATTCGCTATTAATGCAGTTAATTCAGGAACATGAAATTCTCCGGTCATAAAAGGATTAACTTCACCATCAATATCTTCTAATATGAATCCATCGAATCTTAATATATTATCCCACAACCTACTTTTAATAGCTACTATTTTATGTTTTGACATGTTTAAAATATCTATAAGTTATATGGTAAGATTTTTTCGTTATTGAGCAATCTTTAACTTGGTCTAAGTATAAACTAATATCACCAATATAATTATGCATTGAAATTGATATATTTGATCTTGATTTCAAGATATAAACAATTATTTGATTATTTATATTATCTAGATCAGCATATACAAATCCAGGAATATTTCTATATCCTATCTTATAATTGAAATATCGTAATGTATGATCATCAATATTATCATACAATTGATTTTGTAATAATATGCCATTATAAATTTTGCCAGATAAAATCATATTTTTTCTTCAAACATATAACATGCACAATATTTACATCCAACTGATCTATTACCTTCAAATGGATCAAAATGACGATAATAGGGGTGACCACATTTACATATTCTATCATCACCGTAGTCTTTATTATATTTATAAACCGTATCTACTCTTACGATTTTTTCAATTATATAAGGAGGAGTAATAAATTTGTTAGATGTAACCTCTAACTCCGTTATATATGGTATATCAGTCATTTGGTTGTACACATGCATTAGGATTATTTGAAAATTGACTGCATGGATTATCTGCACTAATTTCAATTTGTACAAATATCCAAATAACAACCGCTAATACGATAATACCAATATTAAATAATGCTTCTTGTATATCTTTCATAAAAATTCCTCTAATTATATTCATTAAAATTAATAGATGCCTTATTTTATATTTAAAATCATAAGGCATCTATTATATCAGTTACTTTTTGGCATCATAACCTAGATTCATACTTTTAACACTAAGTTTATTATTATGCTTAGTCCTAACTACGACACCTTCAATTAGAATACCTTTAGCTTCATATTCAGCAAAAATCATATTTGATCTATGGATGATATCATCAAATGATTCAGGAATAAATTCAGCAACGATTTCTGTAAAAGGAATACCTAAATCAGTAGCTACTCTTTCAAGATTAAATTCATCTCCATAATGCAATCTTTGCGCTGCACCAGTAGATAAATCATCAACTCCAAATAATACCAGTTGCTGAGGTAATTTAGCATCAGGGTTGTATTTATTACCAGATCCTTTTAAACCTTGACCAATAATTTCACCTCTTAATGCAAGTTCAATACCATGCTCTTTACAGTAGTCGGGTAACTTTTCAATGATATTATATTTGTTAGCTAACTCAACCCAAGTATCTTTAACTTCTTTCATAACTGCTGTGAAATCACTTGATAAGATTTCTTCATTTGTCATGAAAATTTCTTTATCTTGATTATACCATCCTGTTAATTTCAATTCTTGACTATAATATTTCTTGAAAATATTACCTTCAGGATCAATATAATCCGACGCGAATTTTTGTTCAAGTTTCTTTTCAAGGCTTCTTGAACACACACCAAGTTTATATTCGCCTTGGAGTTCATTAAACTTCTTACAATAGCTCGTCCAACTAGAACCATCTCGTTTCACGGTCATCACTACAACATCACCGTCTTCAACGACTCTTGCTACATTTTTCTTTTGATTGAAAATATTATCTTCATCGGTTTTATACAAGAATGAAGGAAAATCACCTGCAGCCATACCACTGCCAGATTTTTCTGGCTCTTCGTATTTGAATATACCTAATCGTTCACTCAATGAACCTTCATGATTTTCTTGAGAACGTAAAAAATCTAATACATCATTTTGTGGCATCAAAATACCAACAGAATAAACTGGATCATTTGTATATTCATCAAGAGAAAAATTAAATTTAATTGCCCTGATCCTATTTTGTTTACCCAATCTCGATTTATTGGGTTGACCATCTGGCGCAATAAAATCAGCGAATAAAGAATTTTCGCTCAGACAATAATCTGGTTGAAAAAAGTATGCAATATCACCGATTTCATATAAATCTTTTCTTGCAACGATAGTAAAACCACACTCATCACCATTTTCAAAATTGAACTGTACTAATTCAATTGCATTTGCTGGTTCGCCGTTTTTATATAATACAGCTTTTTCACGAATACTTACTTTTTGTACTGCTTTATCATTATTTTCCATTTTTAATCACCTTATTGTAAAAATTAAATATTATATTAAAATTTAAATATTGTCAATATTATTTTTTTCATCGGTTGAAAGTGCTACTGTACCAGTCAATGGAAATCCTATGAATGATTGTTTTGGTTGACCTACTGGTAAACTCGATTTAATTTTTCTCGTACTAATTGTTCTAGTCTTACCAGAACTAATTGAACCGTTGATCAATGCTTGTGCTATGAAATTTCCATCTGGGCCATATATAAATGGTTGCCCATATAATCTCCAGCCCTCGTTCAATAAAGTATTGATAGTTTCTTCTAATTCATATCCAGTTTTAATGACTAATTTAAACATGTATCCTCTTATATTGTTATATCTTTATCTACTAAATTTCTTGAAATTTCAAAAATATAATGTAGATCTTCTCTATGTTTATTATAAGTAGCATCATCGACATTCATAAATCTATCAAATAAAATATCAATTTTTGCTTTTACGATTTCTCTAGGTTTTTCATAATTAATTCCATCAAAATTGATAGTTGATATATCATTCGAACGAATAAAACTATCAATTTTGAAATTGTAATTTAACAAACTACACTTATAATAATTATCAGTATATTCTTCTGGCTGTAATACAGTTTGATCAATAACCAATTCTTCATTGCAATTTACTACGAATTGTTTAAATTGATCAATCGAAGGAAATACTATATCAATATCATGTATATTTCGTTTTGAATTATCACCAAAAAATCCTAATGATTTTAGTGCAAATGATCCGGTGATTATAGCGCCTTTTTCTGATAAATATTTTGCTGCTGTTTGCATATTATTTTCTAATGGCATCTGATATCTTCCCTCAAAGAATTCATTTTTTGAATATCAGGATGGTATATTGGTGCAATATGTTCAAACAAATATTCTCGATCTTGTTTTACTTCTTTTTTAATATTATCTTGTTGAACTACAACTTGTATAAATTTACAAATTCTACCATCACAATCATTTATAATTTGTAAACCATTGAAAAGTTCCCAAGAATCATTCAAATGGTTAGTAACCAGATCATTCATTTCAGTTGAATTATCTCCCACTAATATTTTATATCTCATATTTAAACCTATACTGTTCTATTTTCTAAAAATGAAATCAAATTTTCAATCAATACCTTTTTTTCTTTCAATGATATTTTTTTATTTTCAATTTCAGCTATTTGTTTAATTATTTCTTCACAAGAAGCAATCTCAATTTGTTTAATATTAACTGCATAAGCTATTGCTCCACACATTAATGAACAAAATTGAGTAATCATATCATCATTATAGATTTCCGTTAATACGTTTAATTTTTGAATTAAAAATTTGTATATTGGTAGAATCTTTTTTCTTCTTTTAGACGTTTTTTCTTGCATCAGCTTCCTTATTTAAAGTGATTATTTTACCTTTTATACCTAACCATGAAATTAAAAAATAAATAGTTAAAAAATACCAGTGCATCGATGCAGCTATACCACAAACAACCAAATAAATACACCAATTATAATTTTTTGGGGTATTTTTATATGTTGAAAGAATATACTCATCTGGTAAAAATTGTACGATATACAATAATGTTGCAAATAAAAATAATATCAACCAAACAAGATTACTTGCCCAAACGATATTTAACACAGCTAATATCATTAGTAGCAATATAATCGACGATACTCCATATAATTTTAAAAAATTTATCATATTTTAACTCACTCCGAAATTAATGTACACCTTTTAATTGCTAAAAGTAATTCTGAAACTGATACATATACGCTTTGTTCTGTATCTCTTATACTAGTTGTCAATTTTAAAATTTTAACTAAATCAGTTGTATCGGCAATACCTTCAATAATTAACTTGCCAGATTCAATATAACCTTTCTGATCTTTTAATAAGATCTCGCTTTTCGTAGTAACAACCGCCATAAATATTTCCTCTAAATAATCAAATCAACCAATTTTTAACACTATACAAACCTTCGCTATGACCATGTTCCCATGAGATATTGAATAGCAATTCTTTTTTTGGATTATTTTCAACACCATAATATTTAAATAAATCTTCTCTAAATTTATTATGTTTATAATTGCTTTCTGTTTGAAATACTTGTTTTGCTAAATTATATTCAGCTTCTTTGAATGAAGTATCAAATAAGTATTTTTTTCTGAAATCTTGACCATATTTTGATACAGCTTCTTCTCGTGATAAATCAACATCCAATACTTTACCTTCTTTGTAAATATTGAAAGTAAAGTAATCATTTTTCATTGGAAATTTTGCTGAAACTTCATAATCAGTCATATTCATTGTATTCACCTTGTCATAATTATATTTGAGTAAAAATTATATTTTATTTTTGATAAATTGTCAACTCTTTTAATGATGTTAAATATTTCTAATTTTAAACGTATTTAACATCATTAAAAGATTTATTTTTGTGTTTTTCTTTTCTATTAAATTTAGTTCTATCAATATAAATACTTGCTCTATTGAATTCATGTGCATATTTTGCGACTAAATTTAATACAGTTTTTTCTTTCTTTTTATTTTTCATAGTCCATCAACCTTATTGTTATTTCGTTATAGAATATTTGATATTTTAATATACATTGTAAATCTTTTTCTTTTATACCTTTTTGTCTTGTTATATCTGTATTATGAGTTAAATCAGCTAATTTAACCCTCATAGCATAATAACAATTGAAAACCCTCTGTTTATATTCGTCATACGTTTCATTAGATTCTTTTCTTTTCGTTAAAGCATCTACTGCTTCAATTACAATTTCTGGGAATCCATGTTGTCTTAGTTCGGCTAATGTTACAGGAGTATCTTCAACAACATCGTGTAAAACTGCTATGCAATTGAGATCTTCATTATCTGTATTGAGAATTCTCATTACTTCTATTGCATGTAATATATACGGTTTACCATGACAATCATATTGATTATGATGTGCATTAGTGGCAATAAAAAGAGCCTTTGCTAAGTTGTTATTTTTCATTATATTACCATAGTTTATTGTAAATATCTTGTTTGATTAATCAATTAACCATACTTAGTTCTGGAAGTCATAAAATAAATGTTTCATTATAATATATCATATTTAGTTTGATTAAGTTCTTTTATCATCTAATACTGCTATACACTTGAGTAATATTTAAAATATAAATATTATTTATTATACTTTAAGAAACATAATATGTCAAATAAATTTTATACTTATCTAATTGGTTGGTCAACTCTCGATAAATTCTATTATGGTGTAAGGTACTCAAAAAACTCTACTCCAAGTGATTTATGGGTTAATTATTTTACAAGTTCCGACTATGTTAAGAAATTTAGAGAAGTATACGGTGAACCAGATATTATACAAGTTCGTAAAACTTTTGATTCATCTAAAAAAGCCAGAAGTTGGGAAGATAAAGTTATTCTAAGAATGAAAATAGTTCATTCTGATAAATGGTTAAATAGAAATTGGTCTGGTAAAAATTTCTATAATACCGGGTTTTCCCATTCAGATGAAACCAAAAAGAAAATATCGATTGCTAATACGGGTAAAAAGTTTAGTGAAGAACATAAACAAAAGTTATCTATTTCAAAATCTGGAGAAAATCACCCAATGTATGGCAAAAAACATACAACTCAAACAAAATCAAAAATATCAAATTCTTTAAATGGCGAAAATAATCCTATGTTCGGTAAATCTGCCTCTACTGAAACTAAACAAAAAATGTCTATTGCACGTTCTGGAGCTAATAATCCAATGTTTGGTAAAACTGGGAAAAATCATCCAAATTACGGATTGAATCATTCAGAAGAAACCAAAAAGAAAATATCAATTGCTAAAACAGGTAAGAAGTTTACTGAAGAACATAAACAAAAAATATCTATCAGAGTTAAAAGTAGACCAAAATTTGAATGTCCACATTGTCACAAATTTGTTTCAAAAACAAATCTACTTAGATGGCATAACGATAATTGTAAGTTAAAATAATTATTGTATTGAGAATACTCATAACTTTCAATGGATGTAGGATATATGGTAATCCCGTTGAATCATACTGTCCATTATGAGCATTAGTCGCTATTTGAATTGCTTTTGATAATAATTTCTTATTTTTCATGATATTCAATCTCCTCTGAATTTATATTTAGTATATTCAATGGATATCTAGTTGTAAAGAATTTTTAATCAAAAATATTTCTTTGTGTTAATTCTACCAACATATTAGTTGGCGAAAATCTGATCTGATTGATCAGTGAATTTACAACTTCATTTTTAAAATCATAAGTAAATAATCCATCATATATTTTATATTTATTTGGATCTAATTCTTTTATGAAGTTACAGATATTTTTTATAGGAAAATATTTATCACATATATTACCTAATATTGCAATTAGACCGTTTGATACTTCATCAATATCATCAGTGTCATAATAGTGTTCTTGATATAAATGGATGATATTTTTCATTGGTGTTTTACTTTTACATGCTATTATAAATAATTTTTCAAGTTCTGTCAACATTATTATATCCTTCAAAAAGTGGTAGCCACGCTTTAAAATATGTATTAGCCATTTCTATAGCTTCTATTTTAGATTTACCGATAGATTCAAAATATTTTACAGCAAAATCATATATCGATAATCGTTCATTATTTTTATCAATCTGTATTCGGATTTTTTCAATCATATTAGTTGTAAAGTTTCCTTATCAAATAAATATTGGAACAATTCTTCTTTTGTCAATGGTAGAGCATAATTATAATACCTATCAAAATTATCGATATAATAACTGAAGCTACCTTCTTCAAATCGCAATTTAGTTACAATACCAATCATATCAATATTTTTTTTACTGAAATCACGATTTGAAGCATCATCTTCTAACCAACAAAATATAGGTTTAATTTTTAAATCTTCATCGTAATAATCTTCATCAGATATACATTTTTCAAACCATTTAGGTTCATTGAATATTCTGGCGGTATCATACTGAGGAAAAATCAAACATTCTTGCCAATCAGATATTCCGATTCTTTTTGAGTAGAGAGTTTCATTTATAACTTTATATAGTAAATCAGTACCAACGATTATTATTTCTTGACGGTTGAATAAGCAAAGAACTAATTCTTTTTGATTCTTAAACATCATATATCCTCAAAAATAATTATTAAAAGTTAAATATTATATTAAAATAACGAAATTGTCAAATAATTTTTAATAGTAAAATCTTTAATTTTATTATTTTTATATAAAATAATATAGGTTTTACTATACTTGTTACATTTTGAAAATGAATAATAAATATAATTTTAAAATATTTTTTAAAAAGCTCAAAAATATCAAGGACTATAAAGATATGGCTATAAAAAAAGTTGATAACACTAATACAGTCAATTATAAAGGATATAGATATCCAAGTAACGTTGGTACTGGATCATTTTCATCATGTATAATGTTTACGGAATATGTGAGAAATTCCGGTGTCGGAACAAGCCCGGGTAATGCAATTATTTTATATATGCCAGAACGTGCTAGTAACCCATCTACTGTTAATTGGGAATCAAAAGCAACTGGTGTTGGTGTAAATGCTGTTTCACAGATGTTAGGCAATAACCAAAATGCTGCACAATCTGGCGAACAAACAATGTTAGGTGGTTTAGGACAGTTAATATCAAATGGTGTTGGTGCATTAGCCCAAGGAGCTGGTTCAGCTGCATTTGATGCAGCTAAATCATTTGCATCAAGTAAAGGGGTAAATATCGATTTATCTTTTGAAGAAGCTCAAGGAATAATATCAAGAACTATTCCAAACCCATATATTGAATATCTATTTAAAGGGGTAGATTTTAGAAATTTTGAATTTTCATTTAAATTATATCCACATTCACAAGCAGAAGCAGAAAATATTTATCAAATCATAAAAGTATTCAGATCAGCAGCATATCCTAATGCAGGTTCTGCTAATGATGCGATTTTAGGTTATCCAAACGAATTTGATATTGAATATCTCTACAACGGTAAAACAAATAAATATCTAAATAAATTCAAAAGATCAGTATTGACGAAAGTAGATGTTGATTATACCAGTGCAGGTTCATGGACAATGACCCGAGATGGATTTCCGTCACAAATCGAATTAAATCTAAGTTTTTCTGAAATACAAATTCTTGTCGCGAGTGATATTCGCAATGATATATCACAGGGAGGCGGATACTAAATGTTTAAAAAGCAAAATGTTATACAATATATAAACGGCGAAAATGCAGCCAATATATCACAAAGAATAATAATACCTTTGAAACAACAAGAATTGCAGCACTATTTTGTGCAGGATTATAAGAAGCCAGAGCAAATAAGTTTGGATTTATATGATACCCCAAATTATCATTGGACAATTTTATTAGTTAATAACATTATAAATCCCTTTCATAACTGGCCATTATCTAATGAAACTTTAGTTGAAGTATCAAAAAATAAATACAACGATATATATGCAACTCATCATTATCTTACTGCAGATGGATATATCGTTGATGAATTAACAACCAACGATTATGATACAAATTTATTACCCATCCCTCCTGATGTACTAATTGTTTCAAATATTGATTATGAAATTGAACTAAATAATAAAAAAAGAGATATAGTAGTAATAAAACCAAAATTTGTAAAGAATTTTGTAAATAAATACGAAAAAATACAAGAGAGTTTGAGGTTAATATAAATGATAGGTGGAAGTGCAGCAACAGATCTTTCAGAATATTCAATAAAAATAGATGATACAGAAATATCAAATTTTTGTATGAGTACTGTTATATTTCAAGATATATTTTCTCCGTCATGGGTATGTGAAATTTATGTTGCTGATACAAGTAACTTAATGATGATTCTACCAATTAAAGAAAAAAGTAAAATTGAAATACAACTTGGAACACAACACAATAGTATAACAGATGATAGTAAAAATTTCATTTTTTATGTTTATGGTATCGCAGATAAAGTATTCAAATCAGTTAATGATCAAAATTATACGATAATTGGAGTTTCTGAACAATTTTTTAAAAATCAAACCATCAGAATTCAAAAAGCCTTTAAAAATATGGCCCCAACTGAAATAGCACAAAAAGTTATCAAAGATAAATTAGGTGGTAATGTTGAAATTGATCAGTGTGATAATAATATAACAACTACAGTTTCAAATTTATCACCATTTCATACTGCATTTAAAATGTGCAAATTTGCGTTGATTGATAAAGCAGCAGACGCCCTATTTTATCAATTAGATGAAAATAAATACGCAATAAAAAGTATTGAAAAAATGTATTCTGATAATGACAGCGGATGGACTTTTAAAATAAGACCAAATAATCTAAAAGACGATTTAGGTAATCAAATAGAAGATAGAAATTTATGTATAAATGATTACAATATAGACCATTATAATTTGGGTACAAATATGGCAAGCGGTTTATACGGATCAAAAACAATTTCATTTGATTTCAAATCAAAATCATTTACTTCAAAAGAATTTAATTATGGTGATGATATATCAGAAGACAAAAAAGGTATTCAGTTAGATGATGATATATCTACAACTAATGCTAATATAAGATTTATTCCTAAACATACAAATATTCAACAAGATAAATCTACGTCTGATTTTGTTGATAAATGGGGACCATCTAGAAGATCTTCTTTAATGAAATTAGAACAAAATAAATTGATTATTCAATGTCCAGGTGCCGTTGGTGCGTGGCAAATTTTAGGTAAAACAGTCGATATAGAATTACCAAGTAATCAATCATTTGTACAAGAAGATCTTGATCCAAATTTAGCAGGAAAATATTTAGTTATGGCAGTTGCTCATTTCGCATCTGCATCAAGTTATTTCACTAATTATGAATTAGCAAAAAAGAGGGTTGGATAATGAGTGATTTTAGATTTCCTACTTTCACTTGGTTCATAGGAATTATTGAAGATGTAAATGATCCAGATATGTTAGGTAGATTAAAAGTAAGAATATATGGATATCATTCTGATAGTTTAAGTGAAATGGCAACTGAAGATTTACCTTGGGCATCTGTTATGTCTCCAGTCACGAGCGCGGCAATTTCTGGTATAGGTAATTCAAACACAGGATTAGTTAAAGGCACAACCGTAGTTGGATTCTTTTCTGATGGAGAAAATGCTGAAGTCCCAATTATTATGGGAACATTAGCTGGAGCCCCAAGCAAATCAGAAGAAAAAAATAAAGGTTTTCAAGATCCAGATGGAGTATATCCGAAATATAAAGACGGTGAATCTGATCTTAATAGATTAGCAAGAGGTATAACTAAAGATACGATCATCGAACAAAAAAATAAAAACACAACTGGTAATGAGCCTAAATCTCCTTATGCAGCTAAATATCCTTATAACAATGTAAGAGAAACTATTTCAGGTCACATCGAAGAATTTGATGATACTCCAGGGCACGAAAGAATACACCGATACCATAAAGCAGGCACATTTGAAGAAATTCATCCAGATGGCACAAGAGTTTTAAGAGTCGTAAAAAATAATTATGATATCATTTTTTCAGATAATAGCGTACAAGTTAAGGGCAATTTCAATATCAAAGTAGATGGGGATTATACAGTTACTGCAGGTGGTGATATTAAAATTAGTGCAGGTGGTAGTATGAATATAAAATCAGGTTCAAATATGACACTCAAAGGTTCAACAATATCACTAAATTAAATATGAAAACATATAACGAATACATAACTGAAATATTATCAAGAGATTATACATTTAACATCTCTAATAATTTATATACCTATTCTTTCGATGACAATACAGAATTACGTTTGAGATTTTATAAAATGCAAGATCGAGTATTGGGTACAGTATACAGAATTGATTTTTCTCTTACCGATACAAATAAAAATGAATATTTCGAACGTGGTAGTACAAATAAAAATCCTATAACAGTTTATGATATAGCATTCTCAGGCATTCGACAATTTTTATCAACTAATCCTTCAATCGAATATATTATGTTTACAGCAGAAAAATCTGAACAAAGTAGAGTGAAATTTTATGATAGAATGACGAAAAATTTTAATAAATATATTAAAAATTTCGAATTATTTGATATTAAAGAATCATCTACAGATAAAAGTTATTATCTTGAAAAACAATAATGCAATATATACCTGAAATAAAAACAATTTATAACAGATTAAAGAGTTCAGCTAAAAAAAGAAATATACCTTTCACTCTAACTATAAAAGATTTAT
>NZ_JAQTPQ010000299.1 GCF_028712645.1 Flavobacterium sp.
CCTCAACAGTTACACTAGTAACACCAGCTGGACAAATCCAAGTACCATTTGCTGTAAAGGGTTGTGTTTGGGCAAAACCCAAAAAAGGTATAAATACAAAAACTAAAAAGAGATAGACTTTTTTAGTTAGCAGGGTAGTTTTCTCCATAACGTTATTGCAAATAATCGTTTTACTTTGTTTTTTTTGAAAAAATAAGTTTGAATGCAAATTTATTTTAGGGTCTAAAAGTATTTATTTTTTTTACAATAATAGATTAAGTGCTATAAAAACCGATTAAACGCACTATTTTTTAAAATATGTAAGAAAAATAATTAATATTTATCTATGATTATTTTTCTTACGCTATATAAATAAAAATTAAAAACCTTTTCATCTTCAATAGTATAGAAGTAAAAATTTTAATTTTTGAAGATTTGATTTATACCTGTAATTTTTTATTCTTTATCTAAAAGTCTATTCACCTGGTTTGAATGGTTCCTTAATTTTATAAAAAACAAAGATTAAACCAATCAAAGTTAAAACCCATAAGTAATCATTTATTGGAGCGGCCGGTGTATCTGTGCCTTCTAAATTACCAGTATCATTTCCTGATCCAGGCTGTGCAAACAAGGCAAAGCTAGAACATAAATAGAGGATTGCTATATAATATTTTAATAAATTATTTTTCATTTTTGATATTTTTTGATTTTGACTAATTTTCTTTTGATTGACTTTAATTAATCAATTTCTTGTTTACTACTTTATGGTCGTCAGATGTAATTTTTACAATCAAAACTTGATTGCCAAATCTTGAACTTTCGATTGTAGCATCTTTAGAGTTGATTTTCATTTTTTCGAATAGTAAACTTCCTTTGATATCAAACAGTTGTACATTATCAATAGCTGTTGCTCCTGATTTGATAAAGATTGCCCCTTTGTATTTATAAACGGTAATACTATTGTCGTCAAAAACTAAATTATTTGTACCCAAAGTTTTTTGATATTTTAATGAAAATCTTGCATTATCTATTCCTGCGGATGCCGTAAATGTATAGGAACCAGTCTTTAAATCGGTTTCCGTTCCTGTGATATTATCTCTTAAGATAATTTCTTGATTACCTGAAAACAATCCATCAATATGGTCAATTGCAATGGTGAAATTCTCACTTGTTTCAGCTTTAAAAGCAAGTGGTACTATGTCAGTATTATCAAAAGGAGTGCTTCTACCTTGGATTACAAATTCTTCGTTTTCAACCAATGAATTTAAGGCGGTTAGATTATCATTAATGTACCTTCCATCTATTGCTGGGTCAATGCCTGATGTTGCTCCAGTCATATAAGCAATCATCATTTGGTTTACAGGAGAAGTATCTTTAGAAAGATTCAGCCAAATTCTACTTTTGTCAGTTACTGCTCTAGTTTTCAGAAACTGATTGTTGGTATTGGTCAAACGCATTGTATTTGTAAAAGTAAGTACCGCAGAAGTTGGTTTATAAATAAATCCTTGTCCAACTTGAATAATTCCGTTGGGAACAATACTACTTCCGCCGCCAGCATTAGCAGTTCCACCAGCTTTTGTGTAGGTTGCATAAGATGTGGTTGCGGCATTATTCGTTTTTCTCCAAAAATATAAAGCTTCAGTAATTAAATTTGCATCAATAAAAGTATCAGCATTTATTGTCGAAGGATAAGGGTTCCCAATAGCATTATACTTATTGTAATCTACAGTTAAGCTTAAATTTCCGCTGTTTGGAATTCCCTGAAATTGACCTTCCCAAATGGTTGGAGTTGCTGGATGATTGTTTGGCATTCGAATTAAATATCCAGTTCCTAAATTAAAATTGGTGGCAGATGGAGTAGTAACTAAATTATACAAATTTGTTGTTGAATTATAGGTGTAAAAACGTGTTGCCAATGTTGACGGTGAAAACAATTGTAACTGTTGACTTGCAACTGGTGAAGCCCATAAAACATAATCCAGAAATTTTAAAGCGTTTGTTTTTCTTTTTACTGTAATGTTTCCAATATTTCCATTGGTTTCTTTTGTTTGAACCAAGTTTGAATTGCTTTCAAAAGTTAATGAAGCCCCAGTTTCAACTTTAATATCACCTGAAATATTGAAATTTACCCCAGAGTTTACAGCTACTATAGCATTATTATTAACAGTTAAACTACAAGTCGATAAATCAGAAGAAACAGTAAGATTTGAAGCTATTATGGCTCCTTTAGTTGCATCTGGAGTTCCATTACTCCAAATAGTTCCGTCCCAAGTTGTACTATTTATCGTTACTGTTTGATCTTGGGTAACAACACCTGCGCTTCCGTAATTGTAGGACCAAGTCACTGTTGTTGTTCCTTGTGTTGTAATTGGGAATACTGTTGTCGTTGTTCCAACTATTCCACCCGCACCCGCACAACTATTTGTGGCAGTTGGAGCGGTTAATGTCACGGAACAATTATCAGTTACTGTTGGTAAATTTGTAACATCAGGGATTGGAGCTACACAAGTAACTAAGGCTGGATTATAAGTATATACTAAAATTTTACCTAAATCTGTAACGGTTAAAGAACTAGAACCTGATGGTCCAGAAGTAGTCCCACCACTATCAGTAATAATATATACTGTTTTTCCGTCAGGGTCAAAAGCAACATCTCGGTACCTATTTTGAGTATAAAATAATTCTTCTGGAGCACCTATAACACTATTGCCGTCAGGAGACAACTTTTGTCGGTAGATCCTTCCTTTTTTTAATGTGGTTAGAAAGATTGAATTATCCCATCCAGGTATTTCAGAATTAAACCCCTCATATATTTTAGCACTAGATGGTCCAATTGTTGGCCAAGTTAACCATCCACCAGTGAAATTATATCCAGCATCAATAGTAAATAATGTTGTGATTGGATTTATGAAGGGTACATTCCAACTACTTTCTGTAAGAGAGGTAGCACCAGCTCCACAAACATAATCACTAAAAGCTAAAGAAGTACAATTTGGAGCAGTATGCCAATCGCAAAATTCATAATTTTTATCATCTTTATAACCAGAGATATAAGGCCATCCATAATTGCCTCCTGATTTCAGGATATTGATTTCATCGTCTGATTTTGGCCCGTGTTCGCTTGAATACAAATTGCCATTTTTTCCAAAAAAGAGTCCTTGTGCATTTCTGTGACCGTAAGTAAAAATATGACTTCTCACTCCGTTTATCACTGGATTATCAGAAGGTATCGAGCCGTCAAGATTCATACGAAGTATTTTTCCTTCGTAATCGCTATAGTCTGCTGCATCTAACATTGCTTGTGTTGGGATGAGTTGCGCATGACTAATTTCGCATTTATTGGCAAATTGATTTACGCCTTGATCTCCAATGGTATAATATAATTTATTATCTGGGCCAAAGGCTAATTTCCCTGAGTTGTGGTCATTACTAGCGGATAATCCTTCGATTAAAGTTAAAGGAGAAGATAATGCTCCGTCAGTAGTAGTAGGATTTGAATAAGTATATCTTACTATTCTTAGACGTTCATCAGTTGCGTTAGTGCCATAAGAATAAGCGACATATACATAATCTTCTCCAGTTCCTTTTCCTAAGTTGGGATGTAAAGCCATTCCTAATAAACCATCTTGAGCACCTATGGAACCATAATAGACCAATGAAGTCATATCGAGTAATAAATCTACTGCTCCTGTTGTTTTGTTAACACGATTTATTTTTTTTCCACCTCTTTCGGTTAGCCATAAATAATCGTCAGGTCCATAGATAAGTGCATAAGGATAACTGAAAGTTGGAGTTAATGTTGTTCGAGTAAAATCTGAAATAACGGCTGCGGAAGCAGTACCCATAATATTAAAAGTATATGCTGTTGAACCTGCTGTTGTACTATTACTATTTAAAGTTACGGTTGCGGTTGATGAGCCGGATGTTGCTGTAGGATTATAACTAATTTCGATTATTAAATAGGTGTTTGCA
>NZ_JAQTPQ010000300.1 GCF_028712645.1 Flavobacterium sp.
TTTTAAAAACCGAACTGGACGCATTGACGGTAAATGGCGGTGCCGAAAATTGTTTTATACCCTCTTCGGGTAAATAGGCAATTTTTAGTTTTGCTACACTGTTCGTATCAATGGTATTTCCACGATAGGACAATTTGAGTTGGGGGTTGGCTACAATAAATTGATTTCGGTAATAATACACATAAACCAACTTTTGCAAGGCTGGACTATAATGCAAACTGCCATCTGTATCAAAAACACCGTCGATTTGTTTTTGCAATAATTCAGGTCCTAATTGTACCTTGACACGATCGCCAAATTCAATAATTCCAAGTGTATTTTCTTGTTTAGGGGTATCACGTGTTCGTATGGCAATAAAATTGTTGTCCATTATTGTAGCTGCCGAGAAATGAATACTTCGATTACTAATTAATGAAGCTTTCCAATTTTCAGTAGTCCCTCTAAATATACAGGGAACAGTACCATCCAATACATAAAAATAAGGCGGTACTACTTTCACTTGAATAGCTCGAAAAGGTAAATTCACAGTTGTAAGTTGAATAGTGTATTGCTTACGGTTTTTAAGTGTCGAGTCCAAAACCGTAATCTTTGATGGATCAGTATAATTGCCAAGATAAATTTTACCCTTTCCAGTTCCAGCAAAATAATACGAGTTAAATCCTAGATCCTCTTGAAACATTTTGTTGATAAAATGAGGAGGAAAGCGACGAACAAAAGGATTTCGATGATGAATAATTTCTTCAGAGGTTACGAAAAGCAGAATAACAACGATAACACTACTAAAAAATAAAGCCGGTATTAAAATCCAAAGGCGATTCTTTTTGGTGGTACTTGACTGAGTCTCGAAAGCCGTCATTATATAAATCCCTATGAAAGCCATAATAACAAATGCAATATTAAAAATCAAATGCTGCATCCAATTCATATTTTCAAGAATCCCTCCACAAGAACAGGGCACGAAAGAACTGAAATTCAAAATGACGACTATATAGGTACTAAACAAAACCATTAAACAAAAGGCGGCATAAAAACCAATCAACCGCCATTTGGGAATAACCAACAAAAAAACAATGAATAACTCCAAAAAAGGAATTCCAAAAGCTACCCAGCCAGCAAAAACACTCAATAATGGGGATTGCCCTAATTGTACCTGAAAGCGCTTAAAATCCAAAAGCTTACTCAATGCTGCATATACAAACAACAGGATGTAGAGCATACTAATAAGCTCAATAATTACGCTTTGTGTTCGGACTGATAATTTCATTAAGCAATAGTTTAATTTCGATTCAGTAAAATTCTGAATTCCAAATTAAAACCACTTTCCTTATTGGGAGTGAAACTTGATGAAAAGGGATAAAAGCATTTACGACCTAAAAATTACTCTTCTAGGGTAAAACTGGAATTATTGCGCTGAATAGCATTGGGGGCATACCCATAACGTCTTTTAAAGGATTTCGAAAAATTGGGATAATTGGAAAATCCATTCATAAGGGATATATTTTTCAAAGGAATATCCGTTTGCTGAATCATTAAATGGGCTCTTTTCAACCGCTCCTCATTGTAAAACTGGTAAATGCTAGTCTTGAAAAAATGACGAAAACCATCTTTCAATTTATATTCATTGGTGCCAAACAGACGAGAAAGTGCTTTCAAAGAAGGAAGCGGTTCTTCAAGATGAGCCAAAATATAATCATATAGTTTTTGGATCAAAAGAGCATCTATTTTTCTTGATCCGGGTTGCTTGTCCTCATCGTTCTCTTTTTCTTGCCCTATGCTACTATAAACATCTTGTGGAAGCGGACTAACGAAACTTAAAATGATTTCAGCGCTATGAAAAAGTGCACTAATTGAACAATCGACTGAAACATATAAGCCCTCCCTGGTAAGAAAATGCAATGGAACTATGGGTTGAAAAGATAAATTTCCTTGTAATGATTCTTTAACAAAATTCAATTTTTCAACGGATTCCGGACTAATAAATTTTTCAAGAGGCTGATGTAACAAATCCATTTCAGAAAAACCCAATACTGTAGTAATTCCTGAATTAAAACTTGTAATACTAAAGGAACTGTCCAAAACAAAGGTAGCTTGGTTTATGAATCGATAAGTCGTATGAGGATTAACATATCCAGCATGAAAAATGGATTCTTTCATCTCTTCAGCGACCATATTGACCAAAACAACTAACGTTTCCAACTCATCATCATAAGGACTCAAAGGAATACGATTGTTGAAATTACCTCTCGCCATCTCAAACAGCATTTGATGCAACGTAACAATTCGTTTTTGGTTATGTGGCCTATCCATAAAATCTTAATTCTTAATATTCTATTATCTATAATCTTTACTCCTCCCTAACCGATTAACCCATAACTCTATATAAACTGCTCCAGAAAAGCCAGTGCATCCTCCTTGTTATTAAAAAGTTGTGTGGGAACGGAGGGTTTACTGATTCGCAAATAAAAATTACTAATAGTCAAAGATACTTGTTGATTAACAATTAAAGCGACCGCTTTGGTCAATACAGAACCCGATTGAGCTAAATAATCCCTACCCGATTTGTCTGTATTGACAATGCCCCTCACATCACACAAAACAGGATAAGATTTTTCGTTTTGAAAATGAATTCGGTCAGCTACAATATGTTGGGCTGCTTCCAAATCAAGAATAGTGTTGGGTTTATATTCAAAAAATAGAATACCATTGGCAATCCAAAATTGGGCAAATTCATTTTCATAAAAATCATGAGCTGCAATCATTATTTTATGAATTATATATTACAATTTAACAAAAATAGAAACAATATTAAATATTATAATTGTCAATTAGGTATAATCTGTTGCAAATTGGTCAAATAATTGTCATAAAGGGATAATAAATTGTCATAAAGGGAATATTACAATATCGTATGAAAATAATATCATTTTTTATAGTGAATTTTAGAAATCTAAATAGTAGAACTAAAACTTTTTAATAAAAATTAAACAACAAAAAAATGGCCAAAATCAAACACAACAATTTCATCGATACGGTGGATGAAGTTTTATCTGGAGCAAAAAAAGAAGGAATATTGCATTTGTATGCAGAAGACAAGGTTTTAACGGGTAGAACCATCCAGATCAAGGGAAAAGAAATGTATCATTTCGGGACAACGGGCTATTTGGGTTTGGAACAAGATAACAGGATTAAAGAAGCGGCAATTCAAGCCATTCGGGATTATGGCACACAATTTCCACTTTCTAAATCCTATATTTCACATCCACTATACAGCGAACTGGAAAGCAAAATCGAACAGATGTACAGCATCCCCCCTATCATTACCAAAAATAGCACATTAGGTCATTTAGCTGTTATCCCAACACTTATCAGGGATGAAGATGCGGTTATTATGGATCACCAAGTGCATTGGAGCGTACAAAATGCCTGTCAATTGCTAAAGTTAAGAGGGATTCCTGTGGAAATGATTCGACACGGCAATTTGGATATGCTGGAAGATAAAATCAAAAGGCTAGCATCAAAAGGCAACAAAATTTGGTATATGGCAGACGGAGTATATTCTATGTTTGGAGATTATGCCCAAATCCCTGAATTACTTAACTTGACTAAAAAATACAACCAACTCCACCTCTACTTTGACGATGTTCACGGAATGAGTTGGAAAGGTAAAAATGGTACAGGCTTTGTTTTTGACGTTATCAAGGAACTACCCGAAAATATTGTTGTAGTGGGTACGTTAAGTAAAACCTTTGGTGCCAGTGGAGCAACATTTTTTTGCAAAAACCAGAAGTTAAGGGATAAAATTAAAAACTTTGGAGGACCTCTGACTTTTTCGGCTCAATTAGAACCTGCTTCTGTAGCTGCTGCAATTGCTTCAGCTGATATCCACCTATCACCCGAAATAACAATACGTCAAGAGGAATTAGCTGATAAAATAGCCTATTT
>NZ_JAQTPQ010000054.1 GCF_028712645.1 Flavobacterium sp.
GACCCTAAAATAAATTTGCATTCAAACTTATTTTTTCAAAAAAAACAAAGTAAAACGATTATTTGCAATAACGTTATGGAGAAAACTACCCTGCTAACTAAAAAAGTCTATCTCTTTTTAGTTTTTATATTTATACCTTTTTTGGGTCTTGCCCAAACAACAGCTACCTTTTCTGTAACTGGCACCTGGATTTGTCCTGCTGGTGTTACTAGTGTAACTGTTGAGGCTTGGGGAGGTGGTGGTGCCGGTGGTGGTGCTACTGGATACCCTGCCGCTGGTGGAGGTGGAGCAGGCGGAGCTTATGTAAAAAACAACTCTTTAAGTGTAACTCCAGGAGCATCATACACTATTACAGTTGCACAAACAAAATTAGGGACTACTGGAACAGGGCTAAACGGAGATTCAACATTTTTTGCATTAACTGCAACACCTGCTGTTTTACTAATTAATGCGGTGGGTGGTAACGGAGGTAATGCTGCGACTTCTAACTCTTTCTCTGCAAATGGAGGAACTGCTGTTACAACTGGGAACATTGGAGGCACAGCATCAGATATTTATGGTTCTGCAGGATTAAAAGGTACTGGTTCTGGAGGATCAAAAAGTGGAAGTGGTGGAGATTCTGGTGGAGGAGCAGCTGGAGGTGCTGGCACAACTTCAACAACACCTAACGCAGGAAGTTTATATGGAGGTGGTGGTTCTGGAGGAAGAGCGACTGGCACAACTGATAAAAAAGGAGGTAATGGAGCAGCTGGTAAACTAATCCTTACTTGGATTTTGCCACAAGAAATCAATATTCAAGGCTTTTCCAATTCAATTGTAAGCGGAGACACAACTCCTTCTATAATTGATGGAACTGATTTTGGTTCTACACAAATAGTAACTTCACCAATTTCTAGGACTTTTACTATTGAAAATTTGGGTGGACCAACATTAACTATAGGTGCTATTTCAATTTCAGGAATTAATGCAAGTGATTTTACGTTGACAACAGCACCAAGCTCATCAATAGTTGGTGGCAGCAGCAGTACTTTTGTGGTAACCTTCAATCCAAATATTTCGGGAACTAAAACGGCTTCCATTTCGATAGTAAATAATGACAGTGATGAAAATCCTTATACTTTTGATTTAACAGGAATTGGAATTCAAACTTTTTTTGATAGTGACGGAGACGGAGTTTTTGACAATGTTGATATTGATGATGATAATGATGGTATTTTAGATATTACCGAAGAGACTAATTGCAACAATTCAAATGGACATAAAGTAAATTATAAATTTTTGAATGAAACCTTTGGAACTGGAACTAGGACAACTATTAACACAACTTATGACGCTTATACCTCTTATTGTTTTCAAGATGCTACAACCCCATCTATTTGTGAAGGAAGTCCAAATTCAACAGACTTAAATGATGGAAAATACACTGTAGGACCAAGTGCTCAGATAGCTTCTTGGGCTGCCCAATATTGGTATATGGGTAGTGATCATACTGGCAATACTGATGGTAGAATGGCTATATTCAACGCCTCAAATACACCAGGTATTTTTTATACTGCCTCAATAACAGGTGCTTTGCCAAATCTTCCAATAACCTATAGCTTTTGGGTTTTAAATCTTGACAGAACGGATGCCCCAGGAGTCGCCACTAGGTTAAGACCAAATATTAAAGTAGAATTTAGAGATGGCAATGATGTCGTGTTAGCCACTATAAATACAGGTGCTATTGCACCAACTACCAATGGAAATCTTGCTGGAGATTGGTATCAATTTACAGCAAATTTAACTTTAAACGTAGACGCCTTCAAAGTAATATTTATTAACAATGAAACTGGTGGTTTAGGTAATGACTTGGCGCTTGACGATATTTTAATTACACAAACTTTATGCGACTATGATGGAGATGGCATTGCTGATGTTTTTGATTTGGATGCTGATAATGATGGTATTCCAGATGTAGTTGAAACTGGATTAGGAAGCATTAGCAGTGGAAAAGGGAAAATAGATGTCCCTTGGGTTGATGCAAATGGAAATGGACTTCACGATGCCGCCGAAGCAACTGCAGCATTACCTGCTTTAGATTCTGACGGTGATGGTCAACCTAATTATTTAGATTTAGATAGTGATAACGATAGTCTTTTTGACGTGGATGAATCCGGAGCAGGAAATTCAAATGCGGTAACTGGTTTTATAAATGGAGATGGTGATATTAACGGAGATGGCGTTGGTGATGGACCAGAATCTGAAACTTTTAGAAGTAAAGATACTAATGGAGATACGATTCTTGAAGGCTATGGCGATGGGATATTAGATATTTATGACTACGGCACTGGTGCTGATCAATACGGGAATTTAAACCAAGGTATTTCAAATGCAAATCCTGACACTACTTACTTAAAAGATACTGATGGAGATGGAATTCCTGATTATTTAGATGTAAAATCCGATGGTGTAAATTTTGACATTGCTAATACACTAAAAATTTATGATTATAAAACTTTAGATACCAATAATGACGGTATTATTGATGGTACAACCGATATTGACCACGATGGAATTCTAGATACTTTCGATACTAATACTTCCCAGTTTGGTTCACCAAGAGATTTACATACTAAGCTTTTTCTTGACTTTGATGGTCGAAATGATTATGGACAAAGCACTGCTATTCTTGGTGGATTAGCCAATGCATCCCTTATGGCTTGGATAGATTTGAATCCTGCTTTTTCCACTGACGGTGTGATTGTAGGGCAGGACAAATTCCAAATCAGAATTACAAGTGACAAAAAACTAGAAGCTGTTGTAAATGGAACTACGCTAACGTACAACACCGCTTTAAATGTTTCGCAATGGTACAATGTAGGCGCAACTTATGATGGAGCCAATATCAACTTATATTTGAATGGTGTTCTAGTGGGAACTCAAGCTAAAACTGGAGCTATTGCGTCTGATACTTCTCTTCTTACTCTTGGAAAAGATCCAAGTACAAGTACCAAATATTTTAAAGGAAAAATCGACGAAGTCCGTGTTTTTAATGTTGCACTTACAGATTCGCAATTGCAAAGAATGGTGTACCAGGAAATAAAAGATTTTGGCTCAGAAATTAGAGGCGAGATTGTCCCTAAAAATGTGGCTACTTCTCCTGCTTCTTTACCTTTCGCTAATTTGTTGCGTTACTACAGAATGGATACTTATAAAGATGACATTATTGATGATTTAACAACTCCAGCGGTTGATTTAACTGGAACAAAAATCTACAATCATAAATACATTTATGTACAACAAGCTCCAATGCCTTTCATCACAGAAAGAACTGGCGATTTTGCTACTGCAGTAAACAGTCCAACTAACGAAGTTAGAGGTTTGGATATAATGGACAATGACTATTCAATAGTAAACGTAAAACACGACATTACCGAAACTTCAAATGCTATTGATTTAGGTATGTTTGTTGATCCAGGAGTTAACATTATTATGAATAATGATACCAAAATACAAAACGATTGGTATCTAAAATTAGACGGAAAAATAGATTTAGAAGGTAAATCACAATTAGTTCAAACTATTGAAAGTGATTTAGAGGTTACAAGTGCTGGTTCTATTGAAAGAGATCAACAAGGGCAATCTAACATTTACAATTATAACTATTGGAGTTCTCCTGTGAGTCCAGTTAACACGATCAGTAATAATACAGATTATTCAATTGATGGTGTTATGAAAGATGGTACTAATCCAGCTTCTCCAGCAAATATTAACTGGGTTGGTGGTTATGACGGAGCTCCAACATCGCCTATAAGTTTGGCAGGATATTGGATTTATAAATTTGATAATTATGCTAATGATTACTATAATTGGATTCAATTAGGACAAACCGGAGCCGTACGAGTAGGACTTGGATACACCCTAAAAGGTAGTGGTGCAGCAACTGCAACTCAAAATTATGTATTTACTGGAAAACCAAACAACGGATTAATAACTTCGAATACCGTTGGAATTGACCAACTATTACTGATTGGGAATCCTTATGCTTCAGCTCTTAATGCAACAGCTTTTATAATCGATAATTCAGGTTCAATTGACGGTACACTCTATTTCTGGCAACATTACGACACTAACAACACCCATATTTTAAAAGATTATCAAGGAGGTTATGCAGCAAGAAACTTAATTGGAGGATTACCTCCTGTCACTCCAATTTTAATTAGTGGTTTAGGTTCTAGTTCCAGAATTCCTGGTCAATTTATTCCGGTGGGTCAAGGCTTTTTTGTCAATGGAAATCTAACTACAGGAGGAACAGTAACTTTTAAAAACGGACAAAGAGGTTTTCATAAAGAAGACCAAGTAGGTGTTTCGAATAGTATGTTTAAAACTGCCCAAAATAACAAAACAAAAAATATAGGAAGCAACATTAACGATCCTGTACCTGCAGATAATTTTATGAAAATTCGTTTAGGTTTCAATTCAAACAATAATTACCATCGACAAGTATTATTAGGTTTTATGAATGAAAACGCAACGAATGGTATGGACTATGGTTATGACGCCTTAAATTTAGATGAATTTCCAAACGATATGTATTTTCTTGTTGAAGGAAACCAATTAGTAATTCAAGGTGTAGGCTTTTTTGATACGAATGCCTCCTACCCTATTGGTGTAAAAACAGATGTTGAAGGAAAAGTAAGTTTCATTGTCGATGCTATAGAGAACTTCAACTCAGAACAACCTATTTTCATTTATGACAATGTTACCGACACTTACAATGATATTAGAAATGGATTATTCGAAGTAGTTCTACCTGTAGGAGTAACTGACAACAGATTCTCTTTGTGTTTTACAGATAAAACACTTGGAGTTAATAATGCTGTTGCAAATACAATCAACGATATTAAAGTTGCTCATTTTCAAAAAGGAAACATCCTTGTAATTAATAATACATTATCAGATGTAACAGTTGAAAAAGTGATCCTTTTTAATATGCTTGGTCAATCAATAGCTACTTGGAAAACAGCAAATCAAGAGCAACAAAATATTCAAATTCCAATTAAAGGTGTCAGCTCAGGCATATATATTGCCAAACTGAAAACCTCAAAAGGAGACCTAAGCAAAAAAATTGTACTAGATAATTAACAAAGACTTCAAATAGAAAACGATCAAAGAAACATTTTATAATTAGTTTCTTCCTACAAAAACCTCCTCTCAAAATATTGAGTTGTGAGGTTTTGTTTTTTCTTAATAATTTTCTATAATTCCTCTTATTATTAAATGCACGGTTTGAATATTTTTCTTACAAAAAAATTCAAATTGTGTGTTTCATCGATATAATTTGTTTTTAATCGAATTATTATCTTTTTTTTAATTATCTTTATAATAGAATTTAAACCTAAAATGGTTTAGAAAATCTTTATTAAAAGAGCGATTTACAAATAAAAGCCCCTATTTATTTTGAATTATAAACAACGATTTATCATCCTTTTTACCCCAAAAAGAAATGAGAACTATTTTCAAATATGGCAATAAAATCTACCTAACTTTAGGTTGTCTTTTTATTGCCATTTTTGGATTTTCGCAAACAATAACATCTCCGCAAGTTAATTTTACTCAAAGAACTTCTACAGCCACACCTACACAAACGATATACAACGTCAAAGGTGATTTTACATTGCTAGGCAATATAAACTTAACGCTTTTGAATTATGGAGCTACTACAGATAATGAAAGCAACATAATGAAGTATGTTGATGTTGACAGCGATCCCAACACTCTAAATTCTTCGATGGCAACCCTTGAACTTTCTAATTCGGGAGAGAATAGTGCAACACAAAATTGCTCGACTGTTCTATTTGCAGGATTGTATTGGACAGGAAAATCAGATGATGCTAATGAAACTTTTTCAATCAGCAATGTAACAGCTTCACACAACTTCTCAATTCCAAATACTAACTATGTAATGACAGTAGCTTTAGGAGGTAGTAGCAGCAATTATTATCCTATATATAATTTTACAGGGAACGGTCATACTTATGCATTTAGTTTTACCAATAATACATCAGGCTCATCAATTGTTACACTCAAAATAGACGGCGGAGCATCTACTGACATTCCTGTAACCTACAATTCAGGAAAAGCAACATTTACAACTCCTTACACATCAGATGCTTCTTACGGTTCTACCTTTACAATAAATAGTTTAACAAGAAATACATCAAAAAGCTATAGTCTTGCCCAATATCAATCTACCAGCTTCGCTAATGTAAACTATTCCCCTTCAAAAAATTACGACAAAATGGTAGTTTCTATAAAAGGACCTGGAGCGACTACTTATACCACTGTAACAACTACTTCAGACATACGATTTCCAGGAGCAGCCAATAGTGGTATATTTATAGGTTATCAAGAAATTACGACATATGTAAAAGCGCATGGTCCAGGATCCTATACTGTTGCCGATATCGCATTGAAAGAAGGAACAAATTCAAACCCAGGCTTATCCGGAGGTTGGGGAATGGTAGTTATTTATGAAAATCCTTTGATGAAAAGTCGTGCCGTTACTCTTTTCGATGGTTATGCTTATGTAAATGGACAATTTGCTGGTGGTGGCGAATACGGAAATATTGATATCTCAGGATTTACAACAGTTGGATCAGGACAAGTAAATATGAAACTAGGAGTAATGGCTGCTGAAGGAGATGTAAACTTATCAGGAGATTATTTAGCAGTACAAAAACTAAACGCCGATCCAGCAGTTTATCCTGCAAACTATTTGGTGCTAAATCACGCAGGAAATTCTACCAATAACTTTTTCAATTCTTCCATATATCCATTCCCAACAGTTGGTGATAGCAATCCAAATTTAGTAAACAATACTGGTGTAGATTTCAGTATGTTTACAATTCCAAATACAGGAAATTTAGTCATCGGAAACAATCAAACATCTACAACTTTTAGATTTGGCTCATCCTCCGATGTTTTTACCATATTCGGTTTTGCTATGTCAGTAGATGCCTATATCCCAGAACCAAAGGGATTAATAAGCGTGAATTCAATTAATAATATTACAAACCCTCCAACATTGAATGCACTACCAGGACAAACAATCAATTATTCCCTTGATATTACTAATGAAGGAACCGAAGCCACTAATAACACCATAATTACAATTCCAATTCCAGCAACTGCAATTTTCCATACAGGAACTATCACCTATACTACTTATAATGGTTTTACCACTGGAAACACTCCGTATTATGATTCAGGCACAAATAAAATTCTTTGGAATTTAGGATCATTACCCATAACAGATAACCACCCTGAATATATCTATGCTGATATAAGTTTTACTCTTGATGTTACAACAGATTGTAGCATTATACTAAATGCTGGTTGTAGCCCAGAAGTTTCTTTAGAAACTGGCACAATAACGGGTACAGGTGCTGTGTCAGCATCTCCATTTACGAAATACTTTTTTCAAGGATACGATGAAACCTCTTGTCACTTGCCAATTGATGGATCTATAAAAGTAGCTATAGATACATCTTCCTGCTTGTCAGCTATGGCAGGTTCTGATCAAACAGTCTCTTGCGGAGGAAACACAACTACATTAGCCGCAACAGAAATAACAGGTTTATGGTCTATCGTTAGTGGCCCTTCAGGTGGTGGAGAAATTTTTTCAGATAATACAAGTCCAACTTCTGAATTTTCCAGCCCTAATCTTGGCATATATACTTTAAGATGGACAACAAGTTGCGCCACTACAGATGATGTTTTAGTTACTTTTGAGAATTGTAACGTTATCAATTTTGACGGAATTGACGACCATATTAACTTTCAAAATGAATTTAATTTAAATAGCATTTCTTTTAGCATAGAAGTTTGGGTAAAATCTGAAGCAACTAACAGTAATACTCAAACCATTATTTCAAAACGATTTAACACCAGTTCAACTGATGGATTTGATTTAAGATTAGTTAATAATTACATTTCCTTCAATTGGAATAATGGAAATTCAATAACCTCAACTTATCCAATTGATAGTAATAGATGGTATCAAGTTGCAGTTACATTTTCTGGTACAGATTACAATTTATATGTAGATGGTATTTTAGTAGCAGGACCAATTTCGGGAGTTAATCCAACTTCAAATAGCGTAAATTTCATAGTTGGAGCGATGGATCAAAACAATATAACTCCATTTAATTATTTTAATGGATGGATGGATGAACTTCGCATTTGGAATATTGAATTGACTACTAATCAAATCCGTCAAATGATGAATCAGGAAATTTATGATGATGGAAACGGAAATGTTAAAGGTGCAATTATTCCAAAAAATATTAATGGATTAAGTTGGACTAATTTGTTAGCCTATTACCAAATGAACGGAGCAACAGATATTAATAACGGATATTTGATGGACAAAGCATCTAATTCAATTAATGGTAAATTAAAAAACATATACACTTCACAACCCGAAACTGCTCCTCTTCCTTATACATCAAGAGCAAATAGTGCTTGGGAAACAGACAACACTTGGACTCATTATGCTGTTTGGGATGTTCCTTATAGCATTGGTATAGATAGTTCAACAAAAATAGACTGGAATATAGTTGAAACCTCTCATAACATCAGTTCCAATGGTAATAAAATTGTTTTGGGATTAATAGTAACTATCAATACATTAAGTGCCGAAAATGACTCAAAACTAGAAGTTTCCAGTTATTTAAAATTAGACGGAAAAATTGACTTAGTAGGAAAATCACAATTAGTCCAAACGACTGAAAGCGATTTAGATGTTACAAGTGAAGGCTTTATCGAAAGAGATCAACAAGGACAAGCAAATTTGTATAATTATAACTATTGGTGTTCTCCTGTAAGCACAATAAACTACATCGACAATAACACCGATTTCACCATTGGAGATATTATGAAAGATGGAACCTCATCAACTCCACAAAACATCACTTGGATTGGCGGTTATGATGGAGCAGCCACTTCTCCTATAAGTCTGGCGCGTTACTGGCTATATACTTTTGATAACTATATCAATGAATATGCAAATTGGAATCAAATATTAGAAACCACTCCAATTCGTGTGGGACAAGGGTACACAATGAAAGGAAGCGGAACAGAAGGTGGCTTTCAAAATTATACCTTTGTAGGAAAACCAAATAATGGTTTGATTACTTCGAATGCTGTGGGTGATGATCAAATATTATTAACTGGAAATCCTTATCCATCTGCTTTAGATGCTAATGCCTTTATTAACGACAATATAGATTCCATTGATGGAACACTCTATTTTTGGGAACATTATTCAACAAACAATACCCATATCTTACGTGATTATCAAGGTGGTTATGCCGAAAGAAATTTAACCGGAGGTGTTGCTCCAACTTCATCTGGGGTAGATTACATTAGTGGTCTGGGTTCACCATCAAGAGGGATTCCAAATCAATTTGTTCCTGTAGGACAAGGGTTCTTTGTAAACGGAAAAATTGGATCGGGAGGAACAGTTATTTTTAAAAATAGCCAAAGAGGTTTCCACAAAGAAGATGAAGTTGGAGTTTCAAATGTTATGTATAAAGCCACAGCAAATCATAAAACTAAAAAAACAACAGACAACATAAACGACCCCATACCAACAACAGACACCTATATGAAAATTCGCTTAGGTTTCAATTCTAATAATGGATACCATCGTCAAGTATTATTAGGGTTTATGAATGAAAAAGCCACAAGCGGAATGGATTATGGATATGATGCGTTGAATATTGATGATTTCCCTAATGATATGTATTTTCTGGTTGAAGAAAACCAATTAGTAATTCAAGGCGTTAGCTACTTTGACATAAATGCATCCATCCCTATTGGCGTGAAAACAAATGTTGAAGGAAAAGTATCATTTGTACTAGACGCGACGGAAAACTTTACTCCTGAACAACCTATTTTTATTTATGATACTGAAACCGATACCTACAATGATATTCGAAATGGATTATTTGAAGTAAATCTTCCAATAGGAGTAACTGACACTAGATTTTCATTACGTTTTACAGATAAAACATTAGGCGTAAGCAAGGTTACAAATACAAGTAACGACATCAAAATTACACATATTCAAAATGGGAATATATTAGTAATAAACAATAATAAACCAGACGTAAACGTTGAAAAAATGACTTTATTCAATATCCTTGGAAAATCAATTGCAACTTGGAAAATTGAAAATCAAGAGCAACAAAATATTCAAATTCCAATTAAAAATATTAGTTCAGGAATTTATATTGTAAAAGTAAAAACATCAAAAGAAAACATCAACAAAAAAATCATCATTAATTAAGTAACGAAAAAAATATAATGCCGCAATTATTAAAAAGAGTTTTTGCCACAGATTAGAAGGATTAAAAAGATTTTTAAGCTAATTAACGAATTAATCTGTGCTAATCTGTGACCCGAGTGATAACGAACAGGCGAAGCAAATCTGTGGCAAAGGAATTCATTAAAATACGACATTAAATTTTAGCTATTACTTAGATACAAAAATTTTAAATTAATTAAGGAAACATTAACCTGTTCTGCTATTTCATATTAATTTTTCTTTTTATATTTGGTCATAATTTTGGAATCTCTCCAAGATAAAGACTAATTGTAAAATTTTAATCAACAAAAATGAAAAAAATAATTACCTTATTGACAATTGTATTGTTTACAATCAATGTAAGCGCACAACAAACAAAGGCTGCTGTCAAAGAAAATGCTAAAAAAGAATCTTGTTGTGCTAAACATGATGCCAATGCTAAAACAATGACTCCTAAAGAAATTGCTCTATGCCAAGCAAAATGTAAAGCCGAAGGAAAAAAATGTACTGCGGCAGATATGGCTAAATGCAAAACTGATGGAAAAAAATGTACTGCAGCAGATATGGCTAAATGCATAGCTGATGGAAAAAAATGTACTGCAGCGGATATGGCTAAATGCAATAAGAAAGAAGAAAAAAAATGTTGCTCAAAAAAAATCTAGATTAACATTTTAAACCATCAATAAAAATGCCTCAATAGTATTGAGGCATTTTTTATTTCTACAAAAAAGGATTAAACCAACGCTTTTTTCAAACCTTCAAAATCCAATAATACCTGTTCTCCCGAAAGCAAATTTTTCAAAGCATATTTTCCTTCATTCATTTCGGTTTCTCCAGCAATTACAGCAAACGGAATACCACGTTTATCAGCGTGTTGAAATTGTTTCCCAACTTTTACATTATCAGGGTAAAGCTCTACTTTTACTCCAAAACGGCGCAATTTTGTAATGGCCATCATCGAATAAAACGCTTCTTTTTCACCATAATTAATAAACAATGCTTTCGAAGTAGAAGTCACTGTTTCTGGGAATAAATTCAATTCTTCGATAACCAAATAAATTCGGTCTAATCCAAACGAAATCCCTACTCCACTCACATTTGGCAAACCGAAAATTCCTGTCAAATCATCGTATCTTCCACCACCGCCAATGGAACCCATCGACACTTTTTTTGGCGGAGCAACTTCAAAAATAGCTCCTGTGTAATAATTTAAACCTCTTGCTAAAGTCACATCTAAATCCAAAATTGATTTGTTTAAACCAAGACTTGAAACGTTGTCACAAATAAATCGCAACTCATCAACACCTTTCATTCCTTCTTCGGATGAAGCTAACAATGCGGATAGTTGGCTGATTTTCTCTGAAATTGTTCCCGTGAAATTGAATAATGGCTGCACTTTTTCTATCGCAGATTCCAAAATTCCTTTTTCAATCATTTCCTTTTTTACGCCGTCCTCGCCTATTTTGTCGAGTTTGTCCAATGCTACTGTAAAATCAATCAATTTATCTTTTGCCCCAATAACTTCAGCAATTCCTGAAAGAATTTTTCTGTTATTGATTTTTATAGTCACACCTTCCAACCCTAATTGAGTGAAAACCGAATCGTACAATTGCACCAATTCTACTTCTTGCCACAAAGATTTCGAACCCACAACATCGGCATCACATTGAAAAAATTCTCTGAAACGACCTTTCTGCGGACGATCAGCACGCCAAACCGGTTGAATTTGGTATCTTTTGAATGGAAACTCAATTTCGCTTTGATGTTGAACAACGTAACGCGCAAAAGGAACAGTTAAATCGTAACGCAAAGCTTTCTCGGAGATGCTTGAAGTAAGTTTGTTACTTTCTTTATTTTGTAATAATGTACTATCAGCTTTTGCCAAATAATCTCCCGAATTCAAAATCTTAAAAATCAATCGATCGCCTTCTTCCCCGTATTTCCCCATCAGGGTTTCGGAGTTTTCGAACGAAGGAGTTTCTATAGGTTGGAAACCAAATTTCTCGAAATTACTTTTTATAGTTGCTATAATAT
The DNA here is from genome assembly GCF_028712645.1 of Flavobacterium sp. Classification (GTDB taxonomy): domain Bacteria; phylum Bacteroidota; class Bacteroidia; order Flavobacteriales; family Flavobacteriaceae; genus Flavobacterium. The sequence continues at coordinate 12,386 of NZ_JAQTPQ010000054.1, forward strand.
ATTGACGTTTTGCCACCTCAGCTGGTGAAAAATCTCTTGTGCCTTTTGGAATACTTGGTTTTTGAGCCATTTTTTAAAGTTAGAAGTTAGAAGTTAGAAGTTAGAAGTTAAAAATCAAGCAGTACTACTTCTTATTTCTAATCTCTTACTTCCTATTTCGTTTTGCAAATATCTTGATTTTAAAATAAAAATCCCATCTTCTAAAGCAAACTTGTAACAAAAATTGTAATTTCGTGTCAAATAAGTGCTATGTTTAAATTATTCCGCGAAAACGTCCGAATTGCAATGGGTTCTATTAGAACTCAATTGTTGCGCACCATTCTTACGGTGTTGATAATTGCCATTGGAATTATGGCTTTGGTCGTTATTTTGACTGTAATTGCCGCTTTAGAAAAAAAATTGACAAACAATTTTGCTTCTATGGGAGCCAATACTTTCACCATCAATCAATATGAAAATACCTCTCGAAGACGCGGTGGCGAGGAAAGAGAAATTATAAATCCCATCATTTCTTATCCAGAAGCGGTAGCATTCAAAAACAAATTTAAATATCCTTTTACCGAAACATCCATTTCTTTTACGGCAACTTCCACAGCCGAAATTAAATATGAATCCACTAAAACAGATCCCGAAAATACAATCGTTGGAGTTGATGAATCTTTTATTACCAATTCAGGTTTAGAAACAAGTTCTGGGCGAAACTTCACCCCTTTTGACATCCAAAACAATACTTTTACTTGCATCGTTGGTTCTGATTTCACGAAAGGATTGCTCAAAGACATCAACCCAATCGACAAAATAATTTCCATTCGAGGAGCCAAGTTTAAAGTAATTGGAGTTTTAAAAGAAAAAGGGTCCACCTTTGGCAATAGCCAAGATTTGAGAGTTTTAATTCCAATTCAAGTTGCACGCTCTTTATTTACAGCACCTAAAATTAATTACACCGTTAGTATGATGGTAAACAAAAACGAATTGCTAGATCAAGCTGTAGATAATGCAACAATTACAATGCGACAAGTACGGAAATTAAGTCCCGTAAAAGATAATAATTTTGCTATTTCAAGAAGTGATGATTTAATTCATAAGATTGAAGACCTTACGGGATATTTAAAGATTGCTGCATTTGTGATTGGGCTGATTACTATTTTTGGTTCTTCAATTGCTTTGATGAATATAATGATTGTTTCGGTAACAGAACGCACCCGAGAAATTGGCATCCGAAAAGCATTGGGCGCTAAAAAAAGTACCATTGCCTTTCAGTTTTTCATAGAAACTTTATTCATAGGTCAACTAGGTGGTTTTACTGGAGTTATATTAGGGATTTCGATAGGAAATCTGTTAGCATTAGGAATGAAATTTGATTTTGTAATTCCTTGGGATGCCATAATTGTGGCATTTGGTATTAGCTTTATTGTTGCTGTGGTTTCAGGCTCATATCCTGCACTAAAAGCCGCAAAATTGGATCCTATTGAAGCGTTGAGATACGAGTAAATTAAGGTAATAAGCATACTATCCTAACAGAACATTAAAATGAAAATTAAAATAAACTATGAAAATTAAAATCACACTAATTGCACTTATTTCACTTATTGGACAATTAATTTATGCTCAAAAAAATATTCCAATTATCAAATCAACCTCAAAAAAAATTGACATTCGAGACGGGAAAAATTTAAAAAAACAATGGTGGACTATATCACCTGAACTAAATCCTGATATATACGAAACAAGCTCTTTAGGTCAAAAAGTGACTTTTATAACTGACAAAGATTCAATAAACGTAGAAATAAAAAAAGACACAAAATTTGATTTTATTATTTTATTAAACGATTCTAAAAAAGCATATACACAAATTGTTTATAAACCTAGCTATTTACAAAAACTACAAAATGCTGAAAAATATGACTATTCAGATAATAGATTTATCCCCAATTTCAGTTATCAATCATCAGATAATCCAAATCTAATTAAAATTAGAAAAGATTTAAAATTAGATTCTATTGCTGGAACTGGAAATGAAATTTCAAAAATAATAAACTTAATGCATTGGGTTCATAACAGTATTCGACACGATGGAAGTGCACCTACAAATCCTGTTTCAAAAAATGCAATTGATATTATAAAAGTATGTAAAACTGAAAACCGTGGAGTTAATTGTCGAATGATGGCAACGGTCTTAAATGAATGTTACTTATCAATGGGAATAAAATCGAGATTTGTAACTTGTATGCCAAAAGAAACAATTTTTGAAGATTGTCACGTAATAAATATGGTTTACAGCAATGATTTAAAAAAGTGGATTTGGATTGACCCAACAAATGATGCTTATGTTATGAATGAAAAAGGAGAATTACTTGGGCTAGCAGAAGTTCGAGAAAGGTTAATAAACGGTAAAACATTAATATTAAACCCTGATGCCAATTGGAACAGGAAAAGTTCACAAACAAAAGAATATTATTTAGAGACGTATATGGCTAAAAATTTATACAGACTAAGAACTCCATTAGTAAGCGAATATAATACTGAAACTTGGGAAAATGTAAAAGAAATAACTTATGTTGAATTATTACCTTTAGATGGAATAGAACAAACCCCACAGAAAAAAGAAAAGATTGATGAAAAAACAGGAATTATATTCACTTCATATATAACAAATAATCCAAATTTATTTTGGACAGAACCAGCAAAATAATAAATACAATTTATCAACAGTGGTTTGAAAATACGGAGGGTTTTAGGCTTAATTTAAAGTTAATTTTGTACTTGCAAAGCAGTGTTTAACCGAAAGTCAAGGCTTCATTAATTCGCCACATCGCCAAGTTGTGAAACGATATACGATATTTGATTTTTACCGATTGCCCTTTTTAATTCTAAAATCAAATTTCGTATACCGCATTTCCTAAATCGTACCTCTTATCATTCTATCATTCCCATAAATATCTTTCCGTAATTCGATGTTTTTGAAGCCCATTTTTTCAAGTAATTCAATCATTTCTTTTCCTAAATATTGATTAATTTCGAAAAATAGTTGTCCGTTTTGGGATAGGTTTTTCTGGGCTAATTCGGCGATTTTTCTATAAAAAAGCAATGCATCATTATTTTCTACAAAAAGAGCCAAATGCGGTTCGTTGTTCAAAACATTTTTCTTTATTTCTTGTTTTTCCAATTCGCGAACATAGGGAGGATTTGAAACAATGATGTCAAACTGTTGCTCTAAATCTTCGGTTTCAAGTATGTTTTTTAGAAGAAAAGTAACATTTACTTCATTGATTTCTGCATTTTTTTTGGCTTTAGCCAATGCTTTTCCAGAAACATCAATCGCAAAAACCTCAGCATTCGAAATATTTTTAGCCAAAGAAATCGCAATACAACCACTTCCAGTTCCAATGTCAAGAATTTTTAATTTTTTGTCATTGCGAGGAACGAAGCAATCTCTAATAATCCATTCTACCAATTCCTCGGTTTCCGGTCTTGGAATCAAAACATCAGCATTCACCTCGAAATTCAAGCCATAAAAACTAGTTTTTCCCAATAAATATTGAATAGGAATTTCTTGTTGCAACTGTTCTAAAATAGAGTTCCAAACCACAATTTCTTCATCTGAAAAAGTCAAATCAGGATTCAAAGCCAAGTCAATTCTCTTCAATTGCTGTTTTTTCTCTAGAATCAAATAAAAGAAACTTTCCGCTTCGTCAACATCGTAAATTGGTGAAAGCTCTTGAATGAATTGAGTTCTGTAGTTTTTGATTATCATTTTCCTTAACTTAATTTCTTCAACATCCAAACTGGGCAAGAAACGTGACCTGTACTTCCCATTGGCGAACAAATATATTCGAATCCCACTTTTTTATAAAGTTTTTGGGCGTCGTGCATAAAAGGCATCGTTTCGAGATAACATTTTTTGAAACCAAAATCTCTTGCAGCTTGCAAACATATTTCCATCATTTGACTTCCAATTCCTAAACCTCGAATTTCGGGAAGGAAATACATTTTTTGCAATTCACAAATAGTTTCAACTTCATTTTCGAGTGGTGCTACTCCTGCTCCACCAATGATTTTACCTTTATTTTCGACTACAAAATAAGCCGATTTTG
>NZ_JAQTPQ010000301.1 GCF_028712645.1 Flavobacterium sp.
GCCAAAAGCAGATGTAAAAGCATATGCTCCAAAAATCATCACAAGAACCATTCCTGGTAACTTTATTGGTGCTTTGATTGGACCTGGTGGAAAAGTGATTCAAGAATTACAAAAAGCTACTGGAACCACAATTGTTATCAACGAAGTGGATGAAAAAGGCGAAGTTGAAATCCTTGGTACTGACCCTGACGGAATTGAAACTGTTTTGCGCAAAATCGATTCATTAACTTTCAAACCACAAGTTGGAGAAGCTTATGAAGTAAAGGTGATTAAAATGCTCGATTTTGGAGCAGTGGTAGAATATACGGCAGCACCAGGAAATGAAGTATTACTTCACGTTTCTGAACTAGCTTGGGAACGTACTGAAAATGTTTCAGATGTAGTGAAAATGGGTGATGTTTTTCAAGTGAAATATCTTGGCGTTGACCCAAAAACAAGAAAAGAAAAAGTGTCTAAAAAAGCACTTTTGCCAAGACCTCCACGCGAGGAAAAAAAAGAGTAATCAGATCTTAGTTTACTAAAGGTTCATTATAAAAAACCCCATTCGTCAAGGCGAACGGGGTTTTTGTTTTTAAGAAACCTTTTTTAGTTTTAATTTAAAAAAGGACATTTATTTTATACTTCATTCTTATAAAAAATATATCTTTATCCTTATTTAATCTTAAAAAGATTCCATTATGCCTTTAAAAGTTATTCAAAACACCCAAATCAACCAAACCCCTTTTACTCTTTTACATTCAAATGAAGTAACTTATCCTATATCGCCATTGGCTTCGGTAAAACTAATCACACCAACTGATGGAAAATCATTTTTATCAATAAGAGTTACACTTTATATTGATAGTACCGTTACCGAATCGCCAAGAGTACAACCCAATCCAGCAGTGATTGACAATTCTTTGCAATTGTACTTTGATTATAATTATTCCGAAGAAATTCCAAAAAGTCTAAATGCTTGGTATCTTGAATTAGAATATACTTCTCCGACAGTTAAAAAAATCACAAGTATTACCACTTTCTTAAAAGACATTGACCCTGAAACTTCTACAGGAACCAAAATAATTATAGCGTAAATATATAATGACTCCAAAACTGAGATTATTATACCTTTCAATTATATTCTTAATTCCTGTTTTCCTGTTTTCACAAATAAAGTCTAATAACGACCTTATAATAAAAAAACTTCAGAAAAAAGCGGTTGAATATAAATCTGAAATCAATTTTACAAAGTCCCAATCTTTTTATGTAAAAAAAGATTGGGACTCTACTCTAATATACTCAATGAAACAATTGAGCTCAAACACTAATAAAGAAATAGCAGACTATTGCCATTTTTTTAGAGGAATAGCTTTTCAAGAAAAGCAACTTTACAAAGAATCAAAAAAAGAATTATTATTAATTTCTAATCAATTTGAATTTTCTACATCAGTCCAAATTCATTTAGGCACGGTATCTTTCCAATTAAGTGAATTCAAAACTGCTATTCGTTATTACGAAAAGGCACTCCAATCACCACAAATAAAAAATCAGCTCTATAGTTTTGCCAAGACACAAGAAGGCATCGGCAGCAGCTATATTTTTTTAGAAGAATACGACAAAGCAGAAGAATACCTAATGAAAAATTTGCAAATTAACGAGAAAGTAAAAAATAAAGTTGGTTTTTACAATGCCTATAACATCCTTGCTAACTTATATTATGTTCAAGGTAAAAACTCTAAAGCTATTTACTATTTTGAGAAAGCCTATTTTTTATCAAAAGATATAAATAAAAATTATATTAAAAACCTAGCTGCTTATAACATGGCTGTTGTCAAAGAAAGAAGTGGCGATTTCAAACAAGCTTTAGTTTATAGAAAAGAAGCCGAACAATGGCAAGATTCCGTCTACAATCAAAATAAAGTTTGGGCGGTGGCAGATTACGAGAAAAAATTTGCCGTAGCTCAAAAACAAAAACAGATTAAAGTCCTTGAGGTAGAAAACCAACTTAAAAACACCCAACGTAATTGGTTATTTTTCTCTGCAATGGTTTTATTAATACTTCTTACTACAGGAATTTATCTTTATACTCAAAAAGTTAAAAACGCCAAAATTATTTTACTTCAAAAAAACAAACTCGACGAACTCAATGCTACCAAAGACCAACTTTTTTCCATAGTAAGCCACGATTTGCGTTCTTCGGTAAATGCTTTAAAAACTAGTAATGCCAAATTATCAGCAACATTAGAAACCAAGAATTATGATGAATTAAACCAACTCATTATTCAAAACAGCGGAATTGCCAACGGAGCTTACAGTTTGTTGGACAACTTGTTGCATTGGGCATTATTACAAACCAAGCAATTGTATTTCCATAAAGAATCCGTTCATTTGTTTTCAATAGTGCAACAAATAGAATTCAACTACAAACCTTTGTTGTTAGAAAAATCCATTACTTTTGAGAATTCGGTTTCCAAGAACAATTTTATCTTCGTAGATCTCGATTCGCTGAAAATTGTGCTTCGTAATTTATTGGACAATGCCATAAAATTTTCCAACGAAAACGGAAAAATCAGTTTTTACACCCAAGAAAACAATTCCGAATTCTGCCAACTCATTATAGAAGATACAGGATTAGGAATGGATAAAAACACCATAAACGAAATATTGAAAGACAATGAATCATTGGCTAAAAAAGGCAATTCAGAGACCATTGGAACAGGTCTTGGAATACAATTGTGCAAACAAATGATTAAGAAAAATGGTGGATTTTTAGCAATAGAAAGCGAAGTTAACAAAGGAACCAAAATCAGATTGACGTTCCCAAAAACAGCACAAAATGGATAATATCAATGTACTCATAATCGAAGACACACCAGAGCAAAGTGATGCACTTAGCAAAGTATTGTTAGCCAACAAATATAATATAGTAGGCATTGCTAGAAGTTATACCGAAGCTCTAAAACTTTTTTATGAGCAAACCATTGATATCATAGTTATTGATGTTTTTCTCGACGGAAAACCAGACGGAATAACCTTTGCCGAAACCATCAATATTATTCCCAATGCATCGAAACCATTTGTATTTTTGACTAGTTCGCAAGACCGTCAAATTTTCGAAAGAGCCAAATTGACCAAACCATTCAGTTTTTTAATGAAACCTTTTAATGAATTGGAAATTCTTTATGCCTTAGAAATGGCTGTCGAAAAATTCTATGAACAAACCAATGTCTTTCACAGTGAAGATCAAGATACAATAATTAGCGATGATTTTTTGTTCATCAAAAAGAAAAATACACTAAAAAAAGTAGCCATCAATGATATTCTTTTTATAGAAGTAGAAGATCGCTATTGCAATATTATCACCGAAAAAGAAAAATTTGTTATCCTAATTTCATTAACAAAAATTAGCACTTTGCTCAATGCAAATAAATTTATAAGAACCCATCGCAATATTATGGTTAATTCTAATAAAATTGAAGAAATAATTCTGGTTGACAATCTTGTTATTTTAAAAGGCGGTCATAAAGTAAATCTTAGCAACACTTATAAAGATTTTATAAAAAAAATGAATATTTTGTCTTAACCCAATTCATACATCATATCAAAATCTACTAAATCCTCTCTTTCTCGAGAGGATTTTTTATTTATAGTCAAATTTTGAATTTCATGACAATAAAAACGTGCTTCATAACAATAAAAATCACAAAAAAAGAAAAGCAAAGTACATTTGACGAACAAAATAACACCAAATAAATCACCATGACAGTATCAAATAATCTCTTTCCCATGCTAAAATTAATCTCACTTTGCAAAAAAATAATGCTAAATCCATACGTTGGAGCTTTTATGTCATTGTTACTAATTCTTCCAAGTTTATATATAATTTTAGAAGACCTAACAATAATTAGAAAAGAATATTTTTTTCTTGCCATTGGAATTCCTTTATATGTCAA
>NZ_JAQTPQ010000055.1 GCF_028712645.1 Flavobacterium sp.
CGAAATTGGTTCCATTTTCAAGAAAGGGCAAACTTTGGCAAGATTAGGAGATGCATCTGTTAATGGTGGTTATTCTCCTCATTTGCATTTTCAGATTATTAAAAACATAGAGAATAATTTTGCTGATTATCCAGGAGTTTGTAGCAAAAAAACTTTGGAATATTATTTAGAAAATTGTCCCGACCCGAATTTATTGTTAAAAATAACCTAAGCGATATTCAAAAAAGGAATTATCCCTTTAAGTTTGTAAGTATTATTTAATGATGTATTTCTATTCATCAAGTTACCAATAAATTTAAAAAAATACAATGCAAATCAATCGCAAACTGTTATTATTGCTGTTTTTGGTATTCTCAAAACCTACTTTCAGTCAGGAATTAACTACCAAAAAAATATCCGAACAATATCCTACAACAACTACTTGGGACTTTATCTGTGAAAATTATGCATTAACCGGAATTACAAAAATTCAAATTGCAAAAACTGATAAAGGTGGAACTTTAAAATTAACCGTTCAAACTACCAATCCGTCTTTTAAAATAGTAGGAACACTTTATGTTTACCTTTCAGATAATTCAATTATTGTTTGTACTGACAAGGGAATTCAGAAAAACATTGACGACCAAATCATAAGCTATTATACCTTTTCAGCAATTGAAATGAACAAGTTGAAAAAGTCTGATATTCAATCACTTCGATTTAACATAGCCGGAAATCCGAAAAAATTCAGTAGTCAAATAGGGAATTTTTCTGCATTTAATAAAAAGACTACTTTTAAAACTGACAACAATACAAATACTGTAATGTACAATACTGCCAAAGAAATTATAGCACTTTACAATTAGAATCCTAGATATCTAAATTATAAGGTGGTTTAATCAATACTTTATTTTGGGGTTTCAAAAAATTTATTACCTACAAAAAAACAATTTCGTCTTAAAAAATTTATTATTTTTACTTTTAAATTTTTCGAAATGACCCCAAACGAAAATACAATTATTAAATTCTACAATGCTTTTGCTAATGCAAATGCATCCCAAATGTGCGAGTGTTATCATGAAAATGCACAATTTATTGATCCCGCTTTTGGAATATTAAAAGGAAACGAAGTTTGCCAAATGTGGAAAATGCTTATCGAAAAAAGCAACGGAAATATTCAAATTGAATTTTCTGATGTAAAAGCAGACGATTATTTGGGTTCTGCTCGATGGATTGCAACTTACAAATTTAGCAAAACGAATAGAAATGTGGTCAATAGTGTTCAAGCACATTTTCATTTTAAGGATGGATTAATTATCAAACACACTGATGATTTTGACATTTGGAAATGGGCTCAACAAGCATTTGGATTCAAAGGATTGCTTTTGGGCTGGACTGGTTATATGCAGAAAAAAATCCAGCAACAAGCTCGTTTTTCTTTAAAAATGTACATCGAAAAAAATACGACTAGCTAAAAAAGCAATTTATCTTGCTGACTTTTTTAGACTTAACGGTAATATTTGAAAATGTATTAAAAACATCCGTTTAATTTTGATTATTTTTTATTAAATTTGAGTGCAATAGCTCTGTTTTTATAGAGCTATTTAAAAAAAACATTAAAAGATTTATCTTTTTTAATACTAGACCATTGAAAAAATAGATTGAAGAAAGATAAATATTGAATTCAAAGAGTATTGTATGTACCTCAAGTAACTAGAATGTTAAATAATAGCTTCTTTAAAAAACATTTTCTAAGCAAAATCGCAATGAAATTTATTGCTTAATTAAATATAGCAACAGAAAAATTAAAATTAAGCTGCAAAGAAAATAGATAATTATCAACTCCGAATAATTATGAAAGATGATAAATCGAAAATAAAACCCACAGACATTCTTGATAAGAAAGTTGAAGAAACCTCAATAATTAAAGACGAAATAAATCAAGCTATTTTTGAATCTAACAAGGATAGTATTATCCTATATAGAATAGGAAAAGATGGAAAAATAAGTAATTTCATAGAAGCAAACCCCGCAGCAATTAAACTTTTTGGTTATACAAAAAATGAATTATTATCATTAAATGTTAAAGACATAGAATCTATTTCAGATAAAAAATTAGAATCTAGAATTGAAAAGATACAAACTACTGGAAGTATAAATTTTAAAACAGTAGTCAAAACCAAAAATGGAAACAAGAGAAATGTTGAAATTGAAAATATTTTTTTAAACAATTTTGATGAGCCTGCAATATTGAGCATAATAAGGGATGTTACTGAGCGTAAGCAGATGGAAAATAACATCAAAAAAGCTAACGAAAGCCTAACAACTATTCTTGAAGCTATTCCTGATTTATTGTTTGAAGTAGGTTTTGATGGTAGGATTTATCATTATCAATCCCATCGTGATGACTTTCTTGCCGTTTCTCCTAGTGAGTTTATGGGGAAATTATTTCAAGATATCTTGCCTAATGATGCAGCAAAAGTTTGTTTTGAAGCAATTAATGAAGCCAATGAAAAAGGATGGTCTTATGGAAAACAATATTCTCTCGATTTAAAAAAAGGGATTTTTTGGTTTGAATTATCTGTGTCTCCTATAGAAAACGGTCTGGATAAAGACAAACACTTTATCCTTTTAGCACGTGATATAACAACCCGTAAAAAATCAGAGCAAGCACTCCAAAAAAGCCAAGAAAAACTAAGAGGTGTTTTTGACCTAGCTAATTCAGGAATCATATTGACCGATTTGAGAGGTAAATATTTACTTTTCAACAATTGGCTAATGGAAGTATTGGGTTATACTAGAGCTGAAATGAATAAATTGGGCCGAGCTGATATAACTCATCCTGATGATTTAGAAAAAAGCAATATGCTGTTTAATCAAATTATTGAAGGAAAGATAGATAGATACCAACTCGAAAAACGATTTATAAGAAAAGACAAATCCTTTTTTTGGGGAGAAATATCCACATCAGCCATCAAGGATAGAAATAATAAAACAGTTAATACTATTGGAATTATTACTGATATAACTGAACGAAAACTAAACGAGGAAAAACTAAAGATCAGTGAATCAAGATTATTAGATGCACAAAAAGTTGCGAAAGTAGGTAGTTGGGAGACAGACTTAACTTTTAAAAATGTTGTTTGGTCAACTGAAATTTATCGCATTTTCGGATTGAATCCAGAAAAGACCGCTTTGACATTAGAGCTTTTTATGTCATTTGTTCATCCCGATGATCAAAAAATAATAGAGTCTAAATTTATCCATTCCATAAAAACGAATACTATCAATTCGGTCGAACATAGAATTATAACTCCTGATGGCAGCTTAAAATATGTTGAGCAGCGTTGGAAAATAGTTATTGACAATAAAGGAAATGCAATACGTGCCGAAGGTACCTGCCAAGATATAACAGAAAGAAAAAAAGTAGAAAAAGTACAAGAAGACTCATTGAACCTTATCAGAAAAATCACCAGTCGTGTGCCAGGGGTAGTTTATCAATACCTATTACGCCCTGATGGCAGTTCCTGTTTTCCTTATGCTAGTGATGGAATAAAACAAATTTACGATGTATATCCTGATGATGTTAAGGAAGATGCATCTAAAGTATTTGCAAATATTCACCCTGAAGACCTTGAAACTGTTAGCGAATCAATTCAGGAATCAGCGAAGAATTTAACTCTTTGGAATAAAGAATATCGAGTTAAGCACAAAAATGGTACAATTCTTTTCGTATTAGGTAATTCTATACCTCAAAAAGAAGAAGACGGGTCAGTAGTTTGGCATGGCTATATTACTGATATTACAGACCGTAAAATTTCTGAAGAAAAATTACGAGAAAACCAGGAGTTTTTAAAACAAACCCAGATTATTGCAAAAATAGGTTCCTACTCATTAGATTTTAAATCCGGAAAATGGACAAGTAACTCTATACTCGAAACTGTTTTTGGTATTGATAAAAATTTTGATTGGACTATAGAAGGTTGGAAATCACTCATCCATCCTGAATGGAAACAAACCATCGAAAACCATTTAAAAAATGAAGTCATTGGCAAAAAAAATAGTTTTAATAAAGAATATAAAATCATTAAAGCGGATAATAAACAAGAGCGATGGGTACACGGATTAGGCGAGATTATTTATAACGAAAAAAAGGAACCATTACAATTAATAGGGACTATTCAAGATGTTACTGAAGAAAAAATTTATGAAGAAAAGTTACGCGAAAGCGAAGAGAAATATCGAGGTTTAGTAGAAGGGTCACCTGATGGTATTGTGCTTTATTCCGATGAAAAAATTGTTTACATCAATGATGAAGGTTTGAGAATGATTGGTGCGAAAAACAGATCCGAAATAATAGGAAAACCTATTTTACAATTTATTCATCCTGAAAGCAAAAACAGTATCATTAAAAGAATGAAAGAAGTTGTAATGGACAATAATGCCTCGGCAACTGTTGAAGAGAAATTTGTTGATTTGAATGGAAATAGTATTGATGTAGAAATAAAAGCAATTCCAACGATATATGATCATAAAGCTGCCGTACAAGTAATTGTTCACGATATTACAGAGCGTAAACAAACCCAAGAAAAAATCAGACAGCTTTCTCGGGCTGTAGAACAAAGTCCAGTAACAATAGTAATTACAAATACAAAAGGTGAAATTGAGTATGCAAATCCAAAATTTGTAGAAACTACTGGCTACAGTTTAGATGAAGTTATAGGACAAAATCCTCGCGTTTTGAAATCGGGATACACATCTCCAGAAGAATATAAAGAATTATGGAAAACCCTTGCTGCTGGAAAAGAATGGCATGGAGAGTTTCACAATATGAAAAAAAATGGAGACCTTTATTGGGAATCTGCATCCATATCTCCTATCGTAAATGCACAAGGTCAAATCACCCATTTTATTGCTATCAAGGAAGACATAACTAGTCGCAAAAAAACTGACATTGAATTAATTAAAGCAAAAAATAAAGCTGAAGAAAGTGACCGATTAAAATTAGCATTTCTTGCAAATATGAGTCATGAAATTCGAACTCCAATGAACGGAATACTTGGCTTTACAGAACTTTTGAAAGAACCAAAATTAACTGGAGAAGAACAACAAGAATACATTGAAATCATTGAAAAAAGTGGAAAACGAATGCTTAATATTATCAATGACATCATCAATATATCAAAAGTAGAATCAGGACAAATAGAAATTAAACTTAGCGAAACCAATATAAATGAGCAAATTGGATACCTGAATACTTTTTTCAAACCTGAAACTAAACAAAAAGGAATAAAACTTTTGGTCAAAGAACAATTATCTAATCAGAATTGCATTGTTTTAACTGATAAGGAGAAAATCTACGCTATCCTCACTAATCTTGTAAAAAATGCCATCAAATTTACTAATACAGGTTCTATAGAATTTGGCTGTGTCAAAAAAGATAAATTCCTAGAGTTTTTTGTAAAAGATTCTGGTTTAGGCATTTCTTTATCACAACAAAAAATGATTTTCGAAAGGTTCAGACAAGCAAACGAAACAATGACCCGAACTCACGAAGGATCAGGCTTAGGACTAGCTATTTCGAAAGCCTATGTAGAAATGCTAGGTGGAAAAATTTGGGTCGAAAGCAAAATAGGAATTGGAAGTACGTTCTATTTTACCATTCCTTATAAAGATGGATTTGAATTAGAGAAAAAAAATAAAGTCAAAAAAGAAAAAACAAAAAATAAAGAAGAAAATAAAGTTAAAAACCTTAAAATATTGATTGTTGAAGATGATGCTATATCAAAATTGCTCATAACTATCGCAGTAAAACCATATAGTAAAGACATTTTGAAGGTAAGTACTGGCATCGAAGCTGTTGAAACGTGTCGATCAAATCCTGATATTGATTTAGTGATGATGGATATTAATATGCCAGAAATGGGCGGATATGAAGCCACGAAACTAATTCGAGAATTCAACGAAAACTTAATAATAATAGCACAAACTGCTAATGGGATGGAAAGTGATCGAGATAATGCTATCGCAGCAGGTTGTACTGATTATATATCGAAACCAGTAAACATAACATCGTTAAGCGATTTGATAAAAAAGTATTTTAGGAAAAAGAAAAGAAATTAAAACTTAAGTCTATCTAAAAAATTGAATTGTCTTCAGTTTTAGCATTAGGAGAATATAAATTGGCTTTAACCAAAAAAGGCTGCAAATCTCATTCCTCCAACTAAAACTAGAGACAATTGATACTTTAAAAATAAAACAGGTTGAATAAGTTACAGAAATTTTAAAGTAATCTTAAGGAGAAACTAGTCATTTTTTACCTTTTCTCATCGCATCTTTGCATAAAAAAATATGATAACTTCTACCCACCTTCATGCTATGGTTATTCATTTTCCCATAGCACTATTACTAATAGGTTTTCTATCAGAAATAATTGCTGTTTTTATTAAAAAACCTTTTTTCCATCAGGCAGCATTTTACTTATTGCTAATAGGAACTTTAGGAACAATTGCATCCTACCTTTCAGGAAATGCCGCAGGAGATGGTATTGAAGAAGGAACTCTAGGAAAAGCTATCGAATTGCACGAACAAGCAGCTACCATAGCTTTATGGTTAACTATTGCAACAGCACTTATTTATATTGGAGTATATTTTTTAAATTATTCTAAAAATTGGATCAAAATTCTAAGTATAATTCTATTCGCAGCTACAATTGGAGCGATTGCTAGAACTGGTTATCTTGGTGGACAACTTGTATATAAACACGGAGCTGGAGTAGAATTAGGCCTTCCTGATTTTTCAAATACTGATATTGAAAACGAGAATTAAAAATAGATATAAATTCCCTAAATTAGCCTTATGAGAATTTTATTAGTAGAAGACGAATTAGCAATTGCCAGTTTTTTGAAAGAAGGACTGGAAGAGGAAGGATTTGCAGTAGATGTTGCCCATAATGGAAGACAAGGTCTCGAAATGGCTATGGATAATGGCACCGAATATGATATTATTTTACTCGATTGGATGTTGCCCGGAATTAGCGGAATTGAAATTTGTAGAAGCATCCGTGTCGAAAACGAAAGTGTTCCCATTATTTTTTTAACCGCCAAAGATACTGTCGATGATACTGTTTTTGGACTAGAAACAGGTGCTAATGACTACCTCAAAAAACCTTTTGTATTCGAAGAGTTATTAGCCCGAATTAGAGTTTTACTCCGAAATAAAGTGGGTGAACAAAATATTTTTAAATCAGGAAATATAGAAATGAACATCGATGTTCACCAAGTTACCAAAAATGGAATTCCAGTTCAACTTACCCAAAAAGAATTTGCTTTACTAGAATATTTACTTCGTAATACCGGCAAAGTCTGTAGACGTACACGAATTATTGAAAAAGTATGGGATATTCATTTTGATTATGATACCTCGGTTATTGATGTATTTATCAATGGCTTACGAAAAAAATTAGATGATAAATCCCAAGAATCTTTTGTGCAAACCATTCGTGGAGTTGGCTACATAATTAATGACACCCAATGAAACTTAGTTTTAAAAAAAGGATAGCCTTATATAATTTAACAGCCATTGCATCATTGACAGCCATTGCTTTTGTAGCGATTTATGCTGTTGTTTATTACACTTCTTATCAACATTTAGATAATGATATCGCAACTGAAAAAGAAGAGGTTTTCAATAATCTTGATTGGAAAGGGAACGATATTCTAATGAACAAAATGCCCGAATGGGAAGAGGCAGAACACAAACAATTAGAAGTAAATCCAACCTTTCTACAAATTGTTGATTTAAACGAACACACCATTTTTAAATCGGCAAATTTACAAGAAAACCATTTTTTGTTTAATCCAAATATTGAAAAGACAACTTTTTACAACTCCATCATAAACAAACAAAGAATACGTCAAGGCCAATTCCCCATCTTTAACGAAAACAATAAAATAATTGGTCATTTAACTATTGGTGTTTCACAACAGGAATCTTTCAACGTACTTCATAATCTTCTGCTTGTGTTATGCTTGACCTACGTAATTATGCTTGGCACTTTGTATGCTATCATCTCTTTTGTAGCTTCAAAAGCCATTGCTCCCGTAAATGAATTAATTCATATCGCATCAAAAATTAATGAGACTAACATCAATTCTCGCCTTCCTTTACCAGAAAATGAAGACGAAATTCACAAATTAGCAACAACTATCAACGAATTATTAAATCGTTTAGATTACAGCATTCATCAACAAAAACAATTCACAGCCGATGCTTCTCACGAAATGCACACACCACTAACTGCCATAAAAGGAACTATTGAAGTGTTGCTGCGAAGAAAAAGAACTCCAGAACAGTATGAGTCAAAAATGAAAGAAGTACTTGTTCAAACGGATCGACTTTCCCATTTGTTTGATCAATTACTACAACTAGCGCGTCTAGAATCGAATATCATTTTGGCTAAAAAAGAAAATATAGTACTTAAGGATATTGTCGAAAAAATCATAAATACACATCACACTTCAATCAACAACAACAATAATAAAGTTCAAGTCTCAATTCCTCAAAATTGCATTGTAAAAGCTGATGCTGGCCTTTTAGAAAGAATTTTAAATAATTTAATAATAAATGCCATTAAATACAATCATCCAAACGGAAACATATTTTGCGAATGGAATGACAAAAGCAAATCGTTAACTATAAAAGACGAAGGCATTGGAATTTCAAAAAAACAATTACCTTATTTGTTTAACCGCTTTTTCAGGGCAGATAATTCCAGAAGTTCCCATATTTCTGGAAATGGTTTAGGCTTGTCCATAGTGAAAAGATTATGTGATTTACAGAACATCAAAATCACTATCGAAAGCATCGAAAATAAAGGTTCATCCTTCATTATTACATTTACTTCCTAAAATATTTAGCCGAATTTAAGGAAATACAAAGTAAAGCAAAAGGAGTACGTTCTCATCTTTGCACTGTATTTAACTCTAAACTATTTTAAAAATGAAAACTAAATTAATTATTCCAACTCTAGCCATAGCAAGCTGCATTTCTTTATTTTCTTGTAAAAACAACGAAGAAAACAAATCTGAGATGAAAACTCCTGTTGAAAACAAAGACTCAAAAGCAGAAGAAACAGTAAATGTTGAAGATGCTAAAACAAAAACAATTGCAAATTTACAAGCAGCTTTCAAAGGAGAATCAAATGCAACCGCAAGATATGCCGCTTTTTCAAAAAAAGCAGCCGAAGAAGGCCATAATGAAATTGCAATGATATTCAAAGCAGCATCCAACTCTGAAAAAATTCACGCAGCAAATCACAAAGCAGTTATGGATGAAATGGGAGTTGTTGTAGAACCAGTTGTACTTGACGTTACAGTAAAAACTACAAAAGAAAACCTACAAGAAGCAATTAAAGGCGAATCGTATGAAGTTGCTGAAATGTATCCATCATTCCTTAAAATTGCCAATGATGCGGACAATCAATTAGCTTTAGTAAGTTTTAATTATGCTTATAAAACCGAAAAGAAACACAAAGCGTTTTACGAAAAAGCATTGGCAGCTTTAGAAAGCAATACTGACAAAACCTTGCCTACAACCTACTTCATCTGTCCTACTTGTGGAAACACGTATGAAACTACAGCTCCAAAACGTTGTGGAATTTCAATGACAAGCGGAGAAAAGTTCATCAAAATAAATTCATTATAGAATTTAGAAAAGCATAATTTTGATAATAATATCCTAATTTATAAAATAATTCCCCATCACATTTGGGGAATTATTTTTTTGAATATAACAATGCTATTTTTAATTTATAGCTTCAATTATCCAAAAATGAATAGTAAATTTTCGAAGTAGATTCATTCACTTCAATATTGATTTCCTTTCCAAAAATTAAAGTTCGGTTATCTTTAATATGACCTCCAGGAAAGTCAAAAATCACTGGATAATTATAATCTTTTACTGCATTCAGTATGATTTCTCTATGACTTCCTCCAAATAAAGTGTCTTTAGCAATATCATAACTAAAATCACCAACAATTAAAGCCTTCAGATTTTTAAGCAAGCCACTGCGTTTTAAAGTGTACATCATTCGATCCACACGATACAAATCCTCACCCACATCTTCAATGAACAGAATTTTGCCGTAGGTGTTGATTTCGGAATCACTTCCTACCATTGAGTTGATGATTGACAAATTTCCACCAATTAAAATACCTTTGGCATCCCCTTTTTTATTCAACGGATTAGTTGGGATTTCAAAACCATAGTCATAGCCAAATAAAGCTTTATACAGCGTTTGTTTAGCCTCATCGGTAGCAGAATGCATTCCGCCTGGCATCGTTGCGTGAATGGTCGCTATACCAAGATTGTGAATATGAGTATGCAAAGTGGTAATATCAGAAAAACCGATAACCCATTTTGGATTTTTTTTGAAAGCTGTAAAATCAATTTGGTCAATAATACGAACCGTTCCGTAACCCCCTCTTGAACACCAAATCGCCTTGACATTCTTATTATCAAGTGCTAATTGCATATCGCCAAGACGCTCTTCGTCTGTTCCTGCAAAATGATTGTGTTTACTAAACACGTGTTTGCCTAAAATCACTTCAAGTCCCCAACTTTTGGCAAGAGCAATTCCGGGATCTAATTCAGTAGAATCGGCAACAAAACCAGCTGGAGCTACAATCATAATAGTATCTCCTTTTTTTAAATAAGGAGGTTTGGTGAATTTCATACTTCTAGAATCATTTCGTTCTTGTCGTGCTAAAATCTTGTGTCGCATAGTTAGTTGGTTTGTTTTACATTGCACAAAAGTGACTAGAATTAGGACTTGCATACAAATCATAAATAGTTTTCTTTTAGAGTGAATTAGTTGTTTTATCATAAAATGAAATATATTAAGTGTTGGAGAAATAGTCAAAATTAAATTCCCATTCTAGTTCTTTTTTGTACCATAATCGACCTTCTGAAACGACTAAAGGGCAATCAAAATTATTAGTATAAAGTGCTCCTGTTCCTAAGCCCTGAGGCATCAAATTATGCTGTAAAAAGGTCCATTGTGCGATGGCATTTAAACCGATATTACTCTCTAAAGCTGAAGTAATCCACCAACCAATTTTATACTTTTCGGCTAATGAAATCCACTCTTTTGTACCTCGAAATCCACCTATAAAACTGGGTTTTAAAATGATGTATTGAGGTCTAATTTTTTGCAACAAAGCTTCTTTTTCTTCTAATGAAAACACGCCAATTAGCTCTTCGTCCAAAGCAATAGGTATTGGAGTAGTTTTACACAGTTCTGCCATACTGTCAGTGTTATTTTTTTGTATTGGTTGCTCTATGCTATGAATTTTAAAACCAGATAGTTGTGTGATTTTATCTAAAGCCATAGTTCTTGAAAATGCACCATTAGCATCCACTCTAATTTCTACTTGTTCTGGCGTAAAATGTTCCCGAATATAGTGCAATAATTGCAATTCTTTATGAAAATCTATTGCCCCAATTTTTAGTTTAATACAACTAAAACCTTGAGCTAGTTTTTCCTCAATTTGTTGCTTCATAAACAACTCCTCACCCATCCAAACCAAACCATTTATTTCGATGCTTTTTTCGCCATTCGTGAAGTTCGAAGGAAAGAGCAAAAATGGAGTTTCACTTACTAAAGAATGGAACGCCATTTCTACTCCAAATTGTATCGAAGGAAACTCGATTAAAGCTTGCCAAAGAACCTCTTTTCCGAGATGAATATTAGCGCAAGTCCACTGTAATTTTTCTTCATAATCCGGTCGATCATCAACACTTAATCCACGCAAAATACCACACTCGCCTATTCCTTTTTTACCCTCTTTTTCGAGAATGATAAACCAGGTTTCTTTATCTGTCAAAACGCCACGAGATGTTCCCGAAGGTCGTTTGAAATGAAGAATATATTTGTGATAAGTTGCTTTCAAATATCTTTATAATTCAATGCTTTCGCCGATTTCTAATAGCATCAAATCCTTTCCTTTGTCGAAAAACTTATGAATAGATTCTTCGTGATTAATTTCGATGTAACCAAAAGTATCGTAGTGAACACCTAATATTTTGTCACATTCAACAAAATCTGAAGCAATAATGGCGTCTTCAACATCCATTGTAAAATTACCTCCAATAGGTAAAATTGCTAAATCCAATTTGGTTCGAATCGGAATGAGTTTCATATCCATTGTGAGGGCTGTATCACCAGAAATATAGATGTTTTTATGTTCGCCTTCGATCACAAAACCACCAGGATTTCCGCCATAACTACCGTCAGGAAAAGAACTAGAATGCACTGCATTTACATATTTTACTTTTCCGAAGTCGAAAATCCAACTTCCGCCATGGTTCAAAGGATGCGATTTTAATCCTTTGTTCCCAAAATGAGTGGCAATTTCAAAATTCGAAATAATAACCGCATTGGTTCTACCTGCAATATATTCAACATCAAGAATATGGTCACCGTGAGCGTGAGTCAATAAAATATAATCTGCTTCTAATTCGTTGATATTGATATGCGAAGCGTTTGGATTGGCAGAAATATAAGGATCAACCAAAATACGCTTTCCGCTAACTTCAATTCCCAAGGAGGAATGACCGTAGAATGTTATTTTCATTTTTATTTTTTTTAGTGATTAGTAGTTGGTAAAAAATAATTTGCTGTGATTTTTTTTAACTAATCTCAAATTACTCTTTACTAATTACTAAAATTTATCTTCCTCCAAAAAAGAGATTCACAATTAGGTCAGGAATTAACGAAATCATACACAACGCTAAGAGAATTGAAAGCGCAAAAGTACTCAAGGCTATTTTTTTTAATTCTGGATCTAAATCTCTTGATTTCTGATTTTTATAAACCGTATTTAAATGTTTAATTAAAGGGATAAAAGCCAACAAAAACAAGTATTGATCAAGACGATATTCGCTCAAAATAGCGAATATTAATACTGAAACCATTGCGGAAACAATTAGGAGATAGTGATATTTCTTTGCTTTCTCTCCACCAATTTTTACCACAATAGTGTTTTTATTTGATTTCCTATCTGATGCTTCATCACGCATATTATTCAAATTTAAAACTCCTACACTCAATAATCCGATGGCAGTTGCTGGCAAAATTAAAAGCAATTCGATTTCCTTAGAATATAAAAAATTAACACCAAGTGTGCTAACCAATCCAAAAAACACAAACACAAATAAGTCGCCAAAACCTCTATATCCATAAGCTGTATTTCCAACTGTGTACCGAATAGCTGAAGCGATTGCCAAAATACCCAATACTAAATAAAACAAGGAATAACCAAGGTTAGTTTCTCCGAAAGCGAAATAAATCAACAATATAGCAGAAATTAATGTCAAAATCGACGTAATAATAATTGCACGCTTCATTGCTTTGGGAGTGATTACACCGCTTTGAATAGCTCGCTGTGGTCCAACTCTGTCGGCATTATCAGTTCCTTTCATACCATCGCCATAATCATTGGCAAAATTGGATAAAATTTGCAAACCCAAAGTAGTCAATATAGCAAAGGCAAATAGTCTCCAACTGAAAACATCTGTTGGTGTTTCAATCGCATCAGTAGGTCTGAGCGCATACATACTTCCCACTATAATTCCAGAAACTGATAATGGCAAGGTTCTTAATCTTGCAGCTTGAATCCAATGTTTCATTTTTATATTTTTTAAGGCACTTTTTGCCACGAAGGTACGAAGGCGCAAAGTTTTGTTTTTTTTTACCGCAAAAACGCAAAGGCACTAAGTTTTCTAATACAATTCTTCAATTATATTGCTCAACTGAATACTGCGACTGAAAACTGAACACTCCTTTTTTATGGTAACCATTTTTTTTCAAAGTTGGGTTTTCGTTTTTCAAGGAAAGCATTTCTTCCTTCTTTTGCTTCTTCGGTCATATAAGCTAAACGGGTAGCTTCGCCAGCAAAAACTTGTTGTCCCACCATTCCGTCATCAGTAAGATTCATCGCAAATTTTAGCATTTTTATAGACGTAGGTGACTTTTGCAATATTTCCTGCGCCCATTCAAAAGCGGTATCTTCTAATTCGGCGTGTGGAATCACTGCATTAACCATTCCCATTTCCATCGCCTCTTGAGCGGAATAATTTCTACCCAAGAAGAAAATCTCACGTGCTTTTTTCTGACCGACCATTTTTGCTAAATAAGCTGAACCATAGCCACCATCAAAACTAGTTACATCGGCATCGGTTTGTTTAAAAATAGCGTGTTCTTTGCTTGCTAAAGTCAAATCGCAAACCACGTGCAAACTATGTCCGCCACCAACAGCCCAGCCTGGAACTACAGCAATAACCACTTTTGGCATAAATCGAATTAATCGTTGCACTTCAAGAATATTCAAACGATGTTGACCATCATCACCTACATAACCTTGGTGACCCCGAGCATTTTGGTCTCCTCCGCTACAAAATGAGTAGATTCCATCTTTAGTTGAAGGCCCTTCAGCTGAAAGCAAAACAACACCTATTGAAGTATCTTCTTGCGCATCATAGAATGCTTGGTACAATTCCGAAGTAGTTTTAGGACGAAAAGCATTACGAACATTAGGTCTATTGAAGGCTATTCTAGCAACGCCATTGCATTTTTTATAGGTTATATCTTCGTATTCTTTGACGGTTATCCAATCCATTAGATTCTGTTTTTAATTAATTTCAGTGTAAAATTAAATCATTTTTCACACATTCTACTATTCTATTTTGGCTAAGCCAAAAGTAATTGACTTTATTTTAAATTTAATAAAAAAAGGAAAGCATTATACCTTCCTCAATTTTATATTTTTAAAAAATTAACTCTCTATACGAATCAATATATGTGCTTTTTTTAAGCCACTGATTACACAGATTTAAATACAAAAAAGAATACAAAAAATCCTTTTCATCCATTTAATCTATGGCAAAATAATTTAAAAGATATTTATTCTTTAACCAAATAAATTCCGTCTTCTTTTATCTCGATTAGTTTTTCTTTATACAAAGCTCCAATGGCTTTTTTAAAGGTTTTCTTGCTCATTTTTAAAACCGTTTTAATGTCTTCGGGATGCGAATTATCCGTTAAACGCAAGAAACCACGACTGGCACGAAGTTCGTCTAGGATTTTATCTGCATTGAGTTCAATGCTTTGATAACCTTGAATTTGAAGCGCAACATCAATTTTATTATCAGGACGAATCGTTTTGATGTAACCACGCATTCTATCGCCAGTACGAATCGAATCGTCACAAACCTCATCTTTATACATCAAGCCTTTGTGTTGCT
Source organism: Flavobacterium sp. (assembly GCF_028712645.1). GTDB lineage: Bacteria > Bacteroidota > Bacteroidia > Flavobacteriales > Flavobacteriaceae > Flavobacterium. Next base: position 15,283 of record NZ_JAQTPQ010000055.1, read on the forward strand.
CATTGATGATGACATTAATTCCAAGCTCGGTGGTAGGCGAAACAATTAAATCGACTTCCTCTCCTTTTTCAACCGTTAGATGATTATTTTTCAAGAACTGATTCGTTTTACTAGACGCTACCAAACGTTTGGTTTTCTCGTCCATATAAAGGTAAACCAAATACCGCTTTCCTTTTTCCATTGGTCGAGCCTGTTCTTTAAACGGAACTAGAATGTCTTTTTCCATTCCCCAATCCATAAAAGCTCCGATTTGATTGACGTAATTCACGCGTAAAAGTGCAAATTCATTCAATAAAATATAAGGTTCTAATGTAGTAGCAACAGGACGTTCTTCGTGGTCTAAATATACAAAAACAATGATCTCCTCGCCTATTTCCCATTCGTTTGGAACGTATTTGTTGGGTAAAAGTATATCGTGAATTCCTTCTGGATCTTTTTCTGGATTGCCCAAAAACAAACCTACTTTGGTATCTCGTAATATGGTTAGCGTATTGTATTTTCCTATTTCAATCATTTTCTTGTATTTTCTAAGGTGCAAAGGTACGAAGATTGAGAGTAGTTTGTCAGGAAAATTTTCAGTGATAAAGACAGCTAAATCATACCCTTTAATATATCGAGTTCAATTGTCTTTGGCTAAAGTCAACAGCAATTGAAACAAATGTATTCGGTAGATTCAAAGAATATTTTTTTTTCAACCGAAACCAACCTAATAACTAGTATCATCTAATTCTACTTTTCCGTTAAAAGTTCGGTACAAAAAGAAAAAATAAGCTCCTAATAAAGGTGCTCCAATAACAACAATGGTCAGCATTATTCCCAATGATTTTTGTGAGGAAGCAGCATTATAAATGGTAACACTATATTTCGGATCAATAGTAGAAATCAAAAGCGTTGGGTACAATTGCAAGGCAACGAGAATCAGCAAAAACGCCATTGTCAAAGAGGAAAATACCAATGCCTTCATATATTGCTTTTTAGAAACCAAACGAGGAACATTGGCCACAGCTAAAAAGGATAATATTGGAACAACGAAATAAAGTGGATTTTCCCTAAAATTGGCAGTCACTTCGGGTATAAAAATCAAAGTATAAAGCGTTGTAATTCCGAAACTTATAATAAAAAAAATCATTCCATTTTTTAGCAAAAAAGTAAGTCGAGCGTGCAACCT
>NZ_JAQTPQ010000302.1 GCF_028712645.1 Flavobacterium sp.
CACTTGGTCACCTGACGGTCACGCCTCAGCACCAACAGCAGTTTCAATGTTACACGCTGGAGTTTTGATGAAATTAGGAGGATATGGAATCTTCAGAATCGCAATGTTTTTATTGCCTTTAGGAGCGATCGAATGGTCTTGGTTTTTTATAATTTTAGCAACAATCGGAGTAGTTTACGGTGCTTTTGGAGCGATAAGACAAACTGATTTAAAATACATTAATGCTTATGCCTCAGTTAGTCACTTAAGTTTGGTTTTATTTGCATTATTAACACTCAATAAAATTGCTTGGAACGGAGCAATATTACAGTCCCTTTCCCACGGATTATTAACCGCTTTATTTTTCGCCTTAATTGGAATGATTTACGGTAGAACTCATACAAGAGACATTCATAAATTGGGAGGTTTAATGAAAATTCTACCTTTCATCGGTGCTATATATGTAATAACAGGTTTAGCCTATTTAGGTTTGCCAGGATTCAGTGGTTTTGTGGCGGAAATGAATATTTTTGTAGGTGCTTTTGAACATCCCGATACATTCCACAGAGTTTTGACAATTTTTGCCGTTTCATCAATCGTAGTGACAGCAGTTTATATTTTAAGGCTGGTTGGAAAAATTATGATGGGCCCAATAATAGATGAGCATCATAACGATTTACCAAAAGCCACTTGGTATGAAAAAACAGGTATTTTATTGTTATTGATTCCAATTATTGGAATGGGAGTAGCACCAATATGGTTGAGCGATATGATTATGGCAAGTTTAGAACCGTTTATAAAAGGAGTATTAAAAATCTAAAATAGATAACCAAAATGAATTTCAATAGTTTTATAATAATGAGACAAGAAATTTTCCTATTGACAATTATATTATTATTAATTGTAGGCGAAATTTTCATACCTAAAAGCAAGAAAAGTTATATCGTACACTTAGCTTTATTTCTATTTGGTGTTCATACTCTTGTAGGCTTTTTCGGTGTTGAAGAAACCAGTTTGTTTGGCGGAATGTTTCGCACCAATGACCTGATTCATCTCTTCAAAAATGTGCTTAATGTGGGCGTTTTGATATTGTTACTTCAATCTGCCGATTGGATTCAAGAGAAATTAGTAAAAGATAATAAAGGGACAGAGTTTTTTATGCTAATGTTTTCTTCCCTTTTAGGAATGTATTTTATGATTTCGGCAGGCGATTTTCTAATGTTTTACATTGGTCTTGAATTGTCTACTTTACCAGTGGCTGCATTGGTAGCTTGGGAAACTTCTAAAAGAATATCAAGTGAGGCTGGAGTTAAATTCATTCTATCGGCAGGATTGGCATCAGGAGTTTCCTTGTTTGGAATTTCGTTATTGTATGCAGGAACTGGATCGATTTATTTTGCAGATATTATTGGAGTCATCACTTCAAACAACTTAACAATATTGGCCTTTATCTTGTTTTTCTCTGGATTAGCATTTAAAATATCACTAGTCCCTTTTCATTTCTGGACAGCAGATGTTTATGAAGGTGCACCAATCAGTGTTTCTTCCTATTTATCGGTAATATCAAAAGGTGCAGCAGTATTTATTTTGATGGTTTTAATGTTTACCGTCTTTAAACCATTGATGCACGTTTGGGAAAATATTATATATGTGGTAGCACTCGCCACAATGTTCGTTGGTAATCTATTCGCTATTCGACAACAAAATATGAAACGTTTCTTAGCCTTCTCATCGATTGCGCAAGCTGGATTTATATTGTTGGGATTAATTACAGGAACACAATTAGGAACTGCAACTGTAGTCTATTTTGTATTGGTTTATATATTTTCCAACTTGGCTGCTTTTGGAGTGGTACAAGCAATCTCATTACAAACTGGAAAAGAAAATAGAGACGATTATAATGGCTTGTACAGAACGAATCCTAACTTAAGTCTAGTGATGATGTTAGCTTTGTTTTCATTGGCAGGTATTCCTCCTGTGGCAGGATTTTTTGGTAAGTTTTTCTTATTCACAGCTGCCGCAAGCAAAGGTTATTATTTACTAGTTTTCTTAGCAGTTGCGAACGTAACCATTTCACTTTATTACTATTTATTAGTGGTGAGAGCAATGTTTATCAGAAAAAGTGATAATCCTATTCCATTTTTCAAAAACAAAATTTATATGCGATTGGGATTATTAGCCACAGTTATAGGCATCTTGGTTTTAGGTTTATATAGCCCATTATACGATTACATTTTTGAGTTAAGCAACGTTTTTAATAAATAAGTTATGGCATCATTAGACGGAAAACATTCATTTGGAAGCATCGGAGAAACAAGAGTTACTTTTGTCGAAAAAGGTGTTGATGAAAATCGTAAGGATTTCCTAAAACAACTCTTAGAGCACAATGATTTTGAAGTAATTCTAGAAGAAGAAAAGAAAAAAGAAGAAGAAGATCCTCAATTATATACTGTGGCAGTAACTGATATGGTTTTCAATCCTACCATTTATGTTTTTGAGCGAAGACTAAGAACTTTGGACAATCACAAGGTAACGCAAGACTACTGGTTTCAAAGAACTAAAGAAACAAAACCACAATATTGGAAGAATTCATAAAAACAAAAAAGGTCTTTTAGTATTTTTATCTTAACTTTATACTGCTAATTCCCCAATCAAATTGGGGAATTAGCAGTTTTTTTTTGTGAAAGATAAAAACCAAATTTTGAATTTATACCATTTAAGCTTTAAATTTACTGTGACAAATTAATCGAACTGTATGCCGTCTGTTCGAGTGTTTTATTAAAAAATGCGATAGCTTTTTTTAATAAAATGTATCGAGAACCCTAACATTGTAAGCTTCTCGATACAATTTTGAAGTGACGGGCTGCTTTTTGTGAAAGATAAAAACCAAATTATGAAGTTATTTGAAGATTCAAATGATTGGTCTGAGAAACTAGCTCCGATTCTAATCAAATACAAAGGTCGAAAACACCCGTTGGACTATCATAATTTATATCAATTAATAGTAATGATCGTTTTATCAGCCCAGGATTCCGATGCTAATATCAATAAAATTGCTCCTGCATTATTTGAATTTTTTCCGAATATGGAAAACCTGTCCGTTTCGAATGTGGACGCATTAATTCCTTATATCTCCAAAGTTAGGAATTTCAGAACCAAAGCCAATTGGTTGTTGGAAATTGCAAAAACAATCCAAAAAGAAAAAAACCTTCCGCTCACGATGGACGGATTAACGACTCTAAAAGGCATCGGACGAAAATCTGCCAATGTTATTATGCGCGAAGCCAAAGTTCCTGTAGAAGGCATAATTGCCGATTTACACGTAATCCGAGTAGCACCCAGAATTGGACTAATCCCCGAATCCAAAGACGGGATTAAAGTCGAAAAACAATTGATGAAAATCTTGCCAAAAGCGATTTGGGGAGAAATTGGTATGGCAATTTCGTTTTTAGGAAGGGAAATTTGTCGTCCAACTCCTAAATGTGAGGAATGCCAGATTAATGGGGTTTGTGGGTATTATGTCAGATATAAATAATTAAAAATGATTTATCAATATCGTTATAAAAATATATTATTCCTATTAAACCAACAGATTAAAATCCGTTGCTACAATATATATCATCCCTACGGGATTTTCACGTAAATTCTCAAGAGCCATCGGCTCGATTCATTTTGTAAGGCCAGACTTTAGTCCAGTCAAACGAACATAACTTGTAGATAATAATATTTATGCTTAAATTTTGTCACTCCACAGGTTTTAAGATTGATCCGGATTGACCCGGCTTGACTCCAATCATTACTAAGCATATAGAACCAAAACAAAAAACCCCATTCCGATAGGAATAGGGTTTTTCAAAAGAAAGGCGACGACATACTCTCCCACATAATTGCAGTACCATCTGCGCAGGCGGGCTTAACTACTCTGTTCGGGAAGGGAAGAGGT
>NZ_JAQTPQ010000056.1 GCF_028712645.1 Flavobacterium sp.
ACGCTTAATGCTTTCTTGTCCTTTCACATCACTAAAATCGAATTCAGGAAAATCTAAGGTTTGATAAAATTCAGCTCTGGTGTCAATTATTGTAGGTTCTAACGTTCCTTTTCCTTCAAGGAAATCAATAACTTGCTGAATATTTTCAACACCATAAACATCTAAACCTGTAACAATTGCAGCTTCTTTCACGTTTTGAATGGGAAGGAAAAAACCTTTAAATCCTTCTTCTTTCGCTTTTATAGCAATGGGTAAAGCACCACGAATGGGCTGCAAACCTCCGTCGAGAGAAAGTTCTCCCATTATAATATATTGGTCAATAGTATCCCCTTTAATTTGAGAAGAAGCAACCAGAATACCAATTGCTAAAGTCAAATCATAAGCCGAACCTTCTTTTCTCAAATCGGCTGGAGCCATATTGATAGTGATTTTTTTGCCAGGCATAGAATAACCATTATTTTTGAGTGCAGCCGCTATTCTATAACTGCTTTCCTTAATTGCATTGTCTGGCAAACCAACTAAATGGTATCCAATGCCTTTGTCAATATTAACTTCTACAGTGATTGTTGTGGCTTCCACACCAAAAACAGCACTTCCAAAAACTTTTACTAGCATATACGAAAATTAAAAATCTAAATTTAATCTAAATTTCCTTTCAAAATGAAATTTACTTCGCCTTTTAGTTTGCAAACTGATTATTATTAATTTCCTTTGTTATAAATTAAACATTTATCTAGAAAAAAGTCATAAAAATGAAAGTAATACTTCGAACATTCAATCTTAAATTAAAGCATCCTTTCACAATTTCAAGAGAATCACACACCATTCAGCCATCGTTAATAGTCGAATTGCAAAGTGAAGGCTATTCTGGATTTGGGGAAGCTACATCAAATCCGTATTACAAAATTACGGTTGATTCTATGAAACAAAATTTGGAAAAAATAATTCCATTTATCGAAAGTGTCACTAATGAAACTCCAGAAGAATTTTGGCAAAAAGCATATCAATATTTAAAGAATGATATGTTTGCACTTTGTGCTTTAGATATGGCTTACAATGATTTATATGCTCGCAAAAAAGGGGAAAAACTCTACCAATTATGGGGTTATTCAACAGATAATAATCCAATGACCGATTACACTATTGGCATTGACACGATCGAAAAAATGGTTTCTAAAATGAAGGAATTGCCTTGGCCAATCTATAAAATCAAATTGGGAACCAAAGAAGATATTGCCATAGTAACCGAATTAAGAAAACACACCAATGCCATTTTCAGAATTGATGCCAATTGCGGTTGGACAGTTGCTGAAGCTTTAAATAATGCCATTGAACTAAAAAAATTGGGTGTTGAATTCCTAGAGCAACCTTTGAAAGCGGACAATTGGGAAGGACACAGAGAACTTTTTAAAAATTCAGTTTTGCCAATTATAGCTGACGAAAGTTGTATTATCGAAGAAGATGTAGCCAAATGTCACAATCATTTTCACGGGGTTAATGTAAAATTGGTAAAATGTGGTGGACTGACTCCTGCTCGAAGAATGATTTCACAGGCAAAAAAATTGGGTATGAAAACTATGGTAGGTTGTATGACGGAATCTACAGTTGGAATTTCGGCGATTGCCCATTTATTGCCCCAGTTAGATTTTGTTGATATGGATGGAGGGTTATTATTGGCAGAAGACATTGCAACAGGAATAACTATTTCTGACGGTATCATAAAATACTCCGAATTAAATGGAACTGGAGTTACTTTAATTTCTAAATAATGATTGTAAATGAATTCCCGGATCGAAAAATTATAATTGAAGGTGTTGAATATTTATATTTTGGCGGCACCAATTATTTAGGAATGTCTACCAATATTGAATTTCAAAACATACTTTTTGAAAGCATCAAGAAATGGGGAACTTCTTATGGAAGTTCTCGAAATTCAAATATAAAGCTATCTATTTATGAAACTGCCGAAAAATTATTGGCAAAAAATATTGGTACTGAAGCATCCTTAACTGTTTCTTCTGGAATGCTAGCTGGAAAATTAGTAGTAGAACATCTTTCAAAAACTACTGATGCAATGTTTCATTTTGCAGATGCACATCCTGCATTGATGAATCCTCCAAGCTTACCTATAATTATAAACGGAGAGTTAAATACTAAATTATTTGACGAAAATATTTCAACAATAAGCGTTTTAACTGATGCTGTTCCATCTCAATATGTAGAACCTATTGATTTAAGTATCTTACTTTCCATTCCAAAAGAAAAGAAAATTAACTTGGTTATTGATGAGTCAAATAGCATTGGGATTCTTGGATTTGAATGGCAAAATCTGCTTAAAAAAGAAAATATCAATATAATTAAAATTGCTTCTTTAGGAAAAGCAATCGGGATTACTGGCGGTGTTATTGCTGGTAATTATTCATTTATATCCGAAATACGAAACCAATCTTGTTTTATTGGAGCTTCGGGAATGAACCCAGCATTTTTAGAAACCTATTGCAATGCGCAATATATTTACCTTTTACAAAAACAAAAATTACAACAAAATCTCGACTACATAAATATTCATTTTAAAAATAGAGAGAAATTTACGTTTCATCCAGACTTTCCTGTTATTTATTTTGATGATACTGATTTCTCAAAAAAATTATTAGAAAATAAAATCATAACCACTTCTTTCAAATACACAAATGCCTCAGGCAAACTCAATCGAATTGTTATTACTGCCAATCATAAAAATGAAGATTTAGAACAATTGATTGTTCAATTAAACTCTCTTTTCTAAAAACAATCGTTTTTAAATTACAAATTTGCCCCTATCTTTTTTTGCCTCCCCGTAAAATTACGGGGTGTAAAATGTTTATTTAATAAAAATAAACAAATATACCCCTTTTTTTATTGGGGTTTAAAATAGATTTATACTTTTATCAAAATTTAAAACCAAAAAAGAGACAAAAAACCTGTTTTAAGTTTTAAAAAAGTTATTAATCCAAAACTAATTATTTATGAAAAAAATCGAAGCAATTATTCGAAAATCAAAATTTGACGATGTTAAAGAAGCTTTACATCAAATCGAAGTCAATTTTTTCACCTACTGGGACGTTACCGGTGTAGGAAATGAAAAAGAAGGCCATGTATACAGAGGTATAACATACAGTACCACTGACATACAAAGAAGATATTTATCAATAGTAGTATCGGATCCTTTTTTAGAAAGAACAGTCGAAGCAATTTTAAAAACCGCTTACACAGGAATGGTCGGAGATGGAAAAATATTTATTTCAGATATTATTGACACATACAGAATCAGAACAAAAGAAAACGGAACAGACGCTGTCAACTAATCAACCAACCAACTAAAAAAACTAACAAATAAAAATATATATTATGGATACGAACGGAGCTATGGACTTAATGTGGGTGTTAATCGCCGGAAGTTTAGTGTTTTTTATGCAAGCTGGTTTCACGCTTGTTGAAACTGGATTCACAAGATCAAAAAACACAGGAAATATAATAATGAAAAATTTAATGGATTTCTGTATCGGAAGCCTTGCTTTTTGGGCAGTAGGATATTCCTTAATGTACGGAGATTCAACAGGGTTTATTGGAGATATTAGTCAATATGCTTTTTTTGATAGTGCTAAAGATATGCATAGTTTGTTTTTTCAAACAGTTTTTGCCGCTACAGCTGCAACAATTGTTTCTGGAGCAATTGCTGAAAGAACTAAATTTTCTACCTATTTAATTTTCTCTTTATTAATGACATTAATAATCTACCCAATTTCAGGAAGCTGGGTATGGAATACTGGCGGATGGCTTAACAAAATGGGGTTTACTGATTTTGCTGGATCAACTGTAGTTCATGCTGTTGGAGGAGCTGCTTCATTAGTAGCCGCTGCAATGGTTGGACCTAGAATTGGAAAATATACAGACGGAAAATCAAATGCAATACCTGGTCATAGTATTATGTTAGGAGCGCTAGGGGTATTTATCTTGTGGTTAGGCTGGTTTGGGTTCAATCCAGGATCTCAACTAGCTATCTCAGGAGATAATGCTTTTGCAGTAGCCAAAATATTCATTACTACAAATTTAGCTGGTGCTATTGGTGCTTTAGCTGCGATGTTTGTAACTTGGATATTTTACAAAAAACCAGATATTTCAATGACTCTAAATGGCGTATTAGCTGGATTAGTTGGTGTAACTGCTGGTTGTGCTGCAGTAAGTCCTGTTGGAGCTTTATTTATTGGCCTTATCTGTGGAATTGCAGTAGTATTTTCAATTGAATTTATTGATAAAAAATTAAAAATCGACGATCCAGTTGGAGCAGTATCTGTTCACGGTGTTTGCGGAGCTTTAGGAACTATATTAGTTGGTCTTTTTGCTACAGATGGTGGATTATTTTACGGTGGAGGATTTGATAAATTAATTGTTCAACTTACAGGTGTTGGAGCAATCGTTGCTTGGGCTATGGGAGCTTCGTTTGTAGTTTTATTTATCTTGAAAAAAACTATGGGAATTCGAGTAACCAAAGAAGAAGAAATAGATGGTTTAGATATTCACGAACACGGTACGAACTGTTACAACGATTAGTGATGTAAATAAATATCATTTGTTTTATAATAGATTAATATCAACCTGGCCTTTATTATTAAGGCCAGGTTTTTTATTTATAGAGTTTAACAAATTTTGTCAAGTTCGATGAAATGTTTACCCTACTCTAAGTTAAATATTATTGAATTCAAAAAAATAGCCCTATTTTTTTATTCACTAGTGAATTCAATGGGGGTGTGTATTGAAATATTCATAAAAATTCAAACAATATAGATGTTTTTCAGGGGGTGTAAATCCATTTTATATATTTTTGTGAAAAAATTCAAACTAAAAACTATGCGAAAAATAATTTTAAGTGTGATTCTAATCACAATTTTAGTATTATCCGTTTTTTCAATTTATCTATTTCCTGAAACTACTACATTGGGAGCACATGTAATTCCTCTAAAATTAGATACTGGCGATACTGCATGGATGATTGTTGCAACTGCTCTAGTTCTAATAATGACTCCTGGACTTGGCTTTTTTTACGGGGGTATGGTAGGAAAAAAGAACGTTATCAGTACAATGCTACAAAGTTTTATGGCTATGATAATTGTAACAATATTATGGGTTGTAATTGGATTTGGTTTATGTTTTGGGCCTTCGATTCACGGTATAATTGGCAATCCATCATCTAATATATTTTTTCAAGGAGTAAGTGCCAATTCAGCTTGGGAATTAGCACCAACTATTCCATTTATATTATTTGCTTTATTTCAAGCAAAATTTGCCATCATTACTCCTGCGTTAATAACTGGAGCAATTGCTGAACGTGTTCGTTTTTGGGCCTATTTATTATTTATGGTTTTGTTCATAATATTCGTTTATACTCCATTATGTCATATGACATGGCATCCTGACGGATTGTTTTTCGGATGGGGTGTATTAGATTTTGCTGGAGGTACTGTAGTGCACATGAGTGCAGGTTGGGCAGCTCTTGCTGGAGCTATTTTCTTAGGAAAAAGAAAAGGTCAAAAACCAAATCCTGCTCGTATTACTTATGTATTATTAGGTACTGGTTTATTATGGTTTGGTTGGTTTGGCTTTAACGCAGGTTCAGCCTTAAGAGCAAGTAGCCTTGCTGCACAAGCTTTAGGAACTACAACTGTTGCAGCAGCTGCAGCAGCAATGGGATGGGTGTTTCTTGATAAAATTCTTGGGCATAAACTTTCTGCAATGGGAGCTTGTATTGGTGCTGTTGTAGGATTAGTAGCTATCACTCCAGCTGCCGGATTCGTTACTATTCCGTCTTCTATTGCGATTGGTCTAATTGCGGGTGTAATTAGCAATCTTGTAGTAACATTGGTTCATAAAGGTAATAAAATTGATGACGCTCTTGATGTTTTTGCTTGTCACGGTGTTGGCGGAATGGTAGGAATGCTTCTAACTGGTGTATTCGCTTCTAATGCTGTAAATTCAGCTGTTGGTGCTCATCAAGGATTAATTTACGGAGATGCAACACTATTTTTAACACAATTGAAAGCGTTAGTAATTGTATCAATATTTGCATTTACTGTATCATATGCATTATTTTATATTGTAAATAAAATCACTCCTTTAAGAGTTTCTGAAGAAAAAGAAGAACTAGGATTAGATATTTCTCAACACGGAGAGTATTTGTAATTCACTTTAAAAAATTAATTTAAACACTCTAAAAATTCGTTTTTAGAGTGTTTTTTTTTGCTAAATAAGTTCATAAATTTTCTAAAAAAACATTTATTTTGTTTATTTTACAAAAAACAAATAAAGTATTTGTAAAAATAACAAATAATTCTTTATTTTATGCTTTAAATACAAGATTAATAATTGTATTTTTTTACAACAAAATAAATCATCAATATGGATATTACAACCTGCCCAACATTTTCAAGAGAAGAAGCTCTTGCTGTTTTAGAAAAAGAATGGGGAATTACTGAAATTATAAAACCATTAGACAGTTATCTTGACCAAAACTTTTTGGTTCGAAATTCCAATGGAGAAAAATTTGTATTGAAAATTGCCAATATTGAAACTCCCGAGTCTTGGCTTGACCTGCAAAACAAAGTAGTTGAACATCTTTATGCTGATACCATTCCAAAAGTAATTCTTACCAAGGATGGAAAACAAATGATTTTCGTAGCAAAACATTGGTGGAGGGTCTTGAATTTTCTTGAAGGAACTATGCTTTCTACTATTCCGTTTCGCTCGAAAGATTTTTTGCAAAGTATGGGAAAATTTGTGGGTAGTATTTCCAAACAACTTGCTACATTTTCCCACGAAGCTGCAGAACGCCCAATTCAATGGGATTTACAACAATCAGCATCCTTGTTAGAAAACTGGGTCACTTTTGTCGAAGACGAAAAGACAAAAAACAGTATTTTTTCTATTATGGAAAATTGGAAAACAAAAATTAATGACATTTCCAAAGTCCGTAAAAGTGTAATTCACGCTGATTTGACACGATACAATCTTTTATTGAATGCTTCTGGCGAAAAAATTCAGGGAATTATCGATTTTGGAGATGTATGTCTTTCGTGGACAATCGGAGAATTAGCTGTTATGGTTTTAGAATCTGCAATGACTGGAAGTCCAACACCATTTGCCGATGCTTTTGAAGTAATTCAATCTTATCACGAAGTTTTTCCTTTAACCAAAGAGGAAATTCTATTATTATATCCTTTGATTCAATTACGTTCAGCCACAATTGTAGGTGCTTCGGCTAGACAATTATCTATGGAACCTGATAATGAATATGTACAAAAACAAGCCATTGCCGACCGTGAAATGTTTCATCAATTGAGTTCTGAAAAAAAAGATTTCGCTACTGCCCTATTCCTTAAAGCGTGCAAAATGGAATCGGATGAAGGTGAAAAAATTCAGCATTTTTTAGAAACCGAAAAAATAAAATCAATATTTGGAAACAATAAAATTCCTGAAATAATTGACATTAGTCCGTCATCTGAAATATATAATGATGGTGCTTGGAACAATTTGGAACAATGCAAAAACAATATAAAAAACCAATTAAAAAATGGTTTTGGGCGAACGATTTACAAAACTTCCATCTTAAAACCTTTCGAATCAAATCCAAAAGAAACAGAAACCATTGCGTTGGGAATTTATGTTTTCGCACCAGCTGGAACAACGATTTTTTCTCCAACTACCTTGACTTTTGTGAATAAAATTGATGCTAAATGTATTTTCAAAATAGAGAATTTTTACCTTTATTTATATGGAATTGAAACTGATTTAAAAGAAGGAATGTCAATTAAACAAGGTGAATCTTTAGGTACAATTTTATCCGAAAATTCAAATTCTTCATTTCCATCACACGTCTTCATTCAGATAGATAGCTCAGGAGTTGCTCCACAATTTTGCTTACCCAGTGAAAGTATTGGTTGGGAAATAGTATCATCTGATCCATCTGCTTTTTTAGGAATAGAATCAAAATTTACAATAGAAAAAGAAACCCTAGAAAATCGCAGAGCAAAAGTAATTCAACAAGCACAAGAATATTATTATCAAGAACCTATGAATTTGGTTAGAGGTTGGAAACAATATCTAATTGCCGATGATGGTCGTGTGTATTTGGATGCCATAAACAACGTGGCACATATTGGACATTCTCACCCAAAAGTGGTTGATGCCGCCACAAAACAATTGCAAAAACTGAATACCAATGCTCGCTTTTTGTATGAAGATAACATCAATTATGCAGAGCGATTATTGAAATATTTCCCTAAATCTTTACAAGTAATTTTTTACACTTGCACTGGAAGTGAAGCCAATGATTTGGCTTTGCGATTAGCAAGAGCCTATACAAATCAAAATGATATTCTGGTAATTGACGGTGAATATCACGGAAATACAACTGCCGTTGATGAAATTAGCACGAATTTGATGGACAATCCTACGGCTTCAAAAAGTGTTCGTCCTTTCACACATCCATTAATTCAACCCAATACTTTTAGGGGAAAATATTCTAATGAAACTCCCAATGTTTCTGAACTTTATTCGCAAGATGCTCAAGATAAAATCAGTTTTATCAAATCTCAAGGACGAGGCATTGCAGCTTTTATTTCGGAATCTTTGTTAGGTTCTGGCGGTGGTGTCGAAATGCCAAAAGACTATTTGAAAAAAGTTTACGAACACGTCCACAAAGCTGGAGGAGTTTGTATTGCCGATGAAGTGCAAATTGGTTTTGGTCGGATGGGAAGTCACTTTTGGGGATTTCAAAAAGAAAATGTTCTGCCAGACATTGTAACTCTAGGAAAACCAATGGGCAATGGACATCCAATTTCGGCAGTGGTTACAACTCAAGAAATTGCTGATGCCTATCGAAAAAAATATACTTACTTCAATACTTTTGCAGGAAATCCTGTTTCTTGCCAGATTGCCAATGCTGTTTTGGATGTTATCGAAGAGGAAAAACTTCAAGAAAACGCAGCTGTTGTTGGAAATTATTTAAAACAAGAATTAGAAAAATTAATAGATGAATACGAAAGCGTTGGTGCCGTTTATGGTCACGCAATGTATTTGGGAGTTGATTTAGTTACCGATAAAAAATCCAGAAAACCAGACAGTCAAAAGGCATTATGGGTTTCGGAAGCAATGAAACAACGAGGAATAATTATTTATCCAACAGGCGATTATTACAATATTCTTAAAATAAAACCGCCAATGTGCTTTACCAAAGAAAATGCTGTTTTTCTGGTGAAAACACTTCGAAATATTCTAAGTAAAATGGAGGATTAAATTATAAAGCTCTAGCCTTTTGAAGGCTGGAAGCTTTAATAAATTATGTTTTTTTTATTTCTTGAATTTTGAAATACCTGTTTTTAACCAATTTTCATATTCTTCAACACTTATGTAACTTATAGTTGGTGTAGTTTCATTCAAACTATTTCCGTTTAAGTCAGTCAAAACATACAAGGGTTGCGTATTGGTTTTGTATTTTGAAATCATAAAATCAGTCCATTTATCTCCAATAGTTTCAATATCAGAACCAGTAGTTTTAGAAGTGAACTGTTCGTTTTTTGGCAAATCACGCTTGTCGTCAACGTATAAAGAAATAAGTACAACCTCATTATTTAGAATAGGCAATATTTTTTTATCAGACCAAACGTTGTTTTCCATTTTTCGGCAATTCACGCAGGCAAATCCAGTAAAATCGAGCATGATGGGTTTGTTCACTGTTTTGGCATAAGCCAAACCTTTATCATAATCATCAAAAAACACTATTTGATGAGGGCCTAGTTTTGCTCCATTTGGTAAAATTGCCGTTGAAGTTTTATTTCCTGAACTACCAAATCCAAGTGGGCTTTCGCTATATTCCATTGGTGGCGGAAAAGCATTTATCAATTTTAATGGTGCTCCCCAAAGTCCCGGGATCATATAAATTGTAAAAGATAAAACTACTAATCCCAAAGACAATCTTCCTACAGAAAGATGTGTCAATGGACTGTCGTGTGGCAAAGTGATTTTTCCAAATAAATAGAGTGCCAATGCTCCAAAAACAGCAATCCAAATCGCCAAGAAAACTTCTCTTTCCAATAAATGCAATTGCAAAACCAAATCAGCATTCGACAAAAATTTGAAGGCTAATGCTAATTCTAAAAACCCTAAAACTACTTTTACGGTGTTGAGCCATCCGCCTGATTTTGGTAAGGAATGTAACCAACTTGGGAAAAAAGCAAACAACATAAATGGCAAAGCAAGTGCTGATGAAAAGCCCAGCATTCCAACAACTGGCCCAATTCCACCTTTAGAGGCAGAGGCAAATAATATATCCCCTACAATTGGTCCTGTACAAGAAAATGAAACTATGGCTAACGCCAATGCCATAAATAAAATACCAATAATTCCACCTTTATCAGCTTGCTTGTCAACTTTGTTTGCCCAAGAATTTGGTAACATAATTTCGAATGCTCCTAGAAAAGAAGCTGCAAAAATCACTAATAATAAGAAGAAAATTAAATTAAAATAAACATTTGTAGCCATTTTATTCAATGCATCCGCACCAAAAACGGCTGTTACAATTGTACCTAATAACACATAAATTATAATAATCGAAATCCCATAAATAATTGCATTTCTAATTCCGGCAGCTCTTGTTTTACTTTGTTTTGTAAAAAAACTTACCGTCATTGGGATCATCGGAAAAACACAAGGTGTTAGTAGAGCTAATAACCCCCCTAAAAATGAAAGAAAAAATATAGACAACAATCCTTTTTGTGCAACTTCTTTTGATGGAATAACTTCCGTTTTTAATAATGGTGTTTCTGTTTTCTTGCTAGTTTCCGATTTTGAAATTACTGCTTCTGTTACAGCAGTATCAATTTTCACCACTTTTTCTTCAGACTTTACAATCGCAACTGAAGGAATTGTGAACGTGAATTTTTTCTCTAAATTAATGCACGATTCTTTACAAACCTGATAATTTAAGGCAACTTCAATTTTTGAAATTTTTGGATTTGTTATTGAAATCTCTTGCTGAATTTTGGCATTCTTGACAAAGAAAGTCTCGTTTACTTCAAAAACATCATTATAGGCTGTGGTAGTTTTTCCTTCTTTGGCCTTGCCTATTAATTTGAAATTTCCATCCTGATTTTTAAAAATAACTTCCATTGGCAATGGTCCTCCATCTGGAGTAAATTGCGAATACATATGCCAATCATTCTCTATAACTCCATTGAAAGTCAGTAAATAATTAGTCTCTGATTTCTTTTCAATTTTAGTAGTCCATTTTACTGGATCAAGAATTTGCGAATTTCCTTTGGCGAAAGCCAAAAAAGCAACCAATAAAAAAATAATTTTTCTCATTCTTCTAATTGTATTTTAAGTATATTTTTTGTTGAATTTTCAATTTTAAAACGCTCGTCTTGTCGAATTCCAATAATCCAAACGATTTGATTTCCAGAACATAAAAGCCAAGTATTTTCTTTTTCAATCAAAGATAATTTTTCGTCCTTGAAGAACTTGCTAACTTTTTTTGACTTTCCTTCCATTCCGAAAGGTTGAAAAACATCTCCTTCTATCCAATGGCGCAAAACTAGCGGAAATTGTAACTTATCTTCGTTTACAAATATAGTTGAATTTGATTCTATGGAAATGTCATCTATGTTACAAAACGAAAGATTTATGGGAATTTTAACTTCTTTTTGTTTCTTTTCGATAAAATATTCTTCGTTTTCATTAATTGATTTTAATGGACTCAAGATTAAAAAATTTCTGTTTTTCAACAATCGAAATCCATCTGAGAACACCAGTTTACCGGATTGACTTTCAACCAAATCATAAATGTCGTCCCAAGCCGAGAACCCAAATTCGTTGAGCCAATGATACAAATAGGACTTGTAATTGGGCAATTTTTTCAATTGATCCAAATCAAAATGAATATTATCTCCAATTTCCTTTGCCACTTGCTGATAAACCATAATCGATGCATCTTCGACCATTGTTTGTGATTCTTGCAAATAGTTTTGTGTTTTTTGAAAAGTGGAAAGAAAATCAGGATTTAATTCCTTCAAAACGGGAACTAAATTATGCCTAATTTTATTTCTCAAATATTTATCAGAGGCATTACTGCTATCTTCTCTCCATTCGATAGTATTTGTTTTGGCATAATTTTCTATTTCCTGACGTGAAAAAATCAAAAAAGGGCGAATAACTTTGTCGTTCTGAGCTGGAATTCCAGTCAAACCATCTAATCCGGTTCCTCTAACAAGATGGATGAGAAAAGTTTCCAAATTGTCGTCTGCGTGATGAGCTGTTAGAATATAGTCGTAGTTTTTGGTTTCCAATAATTCATAAAACCAGCTATAACGAAGTTCACGAGCGGCAACTTGAGTAGAAAGTTTATAATCTTTGGCGAAAGCCTCAGTATCAAACTGAGTTATAAAAGACTGAATTTTATTAGTTTCTGCAAAATCTTGAACGAAATTCTGGTCTCCAAAACTTTCTAGTCCACGAAGTTGAAAATTGCAATGAGCAATCGCAATTTCAAAATTCATTTTACGAAACAAATCTGCCATTACCATACTATCCAAGCCGCCACTTGTTGCCAAAAGGAGTTTTTTTCCGTTTAGAAAAGTGAAATTTTTGAGTATGTGGTTCTGGAATTTTTGTTGCATTTTCAAATTTAGTTATTTCCAATGAATTTAGCTTAAAACTTCACGCATTGCTTTTGCCTTGAGTAAACATTCTTCATACTCTTTTTCAGGAACAGATTGCGTAGTTATGGCACTTCCTACAGAAAAAGAAACATATTTATTTTCTTGATTGTACAGAATACTTCGAATCACCACATTGAAATCAAAATCTCCAGTTGGCGTGAAATAACCAACGGCTCCACTATATAAACCTCTTTTTGTTTCTTCCATTTCTTCAATAATTTTCATCACAGAAACCTTAGGAGTTCCCGTCATACTTCCCATTGGAAAAGTTGTCTTAATAGCCTCAATGACAGAATATTTATCGTCTAATTTTGAAGTAATAGTCGAAATCATTTGATGAACTTGTTCGAAAGAATAAATGCCACATAATTCCTCCACTTTTACTGAACCTTTTTGCGCTGTTTTAGACAAATCATTTCGAACTAAGTCGGCAATCATAATATTTTCGGCACGTTCTTTCGTGTCATTAGCTAACTTGTTTTTAGATTTTTCATCTTCTATAGAATCAAGAAATCGTTTGGATGTTCCTTTTATTGGCTGAGAAATAAGTTGTTCTCCAACTTTTTTTAAATATCTTTCTGGAGAAGCACAAAGTAAAAAATGTTTGTTGTTTTTGAGAAAAACAGCCAGTGGTGGTTTTGAAATTTCGTTCAATTTTTGAAATTTTCGCAAAGGATTAATCATCGTATTTTGCGCATAAAACTCCATACAAAAATTAGCTTCATAAATATCACCTCGATGAATATAATCTAATATTTTTGTTACTTTTTCGAGATATTTTTCTTTAGAAATTCGTTGTTCAATCGTAATTGGATCTTTGATTTTGATTTCTGGATTTTGGGTTTCTAGAATAGCAGCAAAATCCTCTTCTACTTCTTCATCACACATATTGAGATATTGAATTTCAAGCTGATTTCCTTTAACTAAAAATATTTTTTTAGGCTGAAAAAAAAACAAATCTGGAAAATCCAATCCATCAAAATTATTGGAATGCAAAACCTCAATATCATTTTTTAAATCGAATGATAAATAGCCAAAAAGCCAATCTTTGGTAACTTGATGATATTGTTTTAAATCATCAAAAGCATTAATAAAATCTGTTTTTATTGAAGTAAATGAGTCAACCGCAAGAATATAATCATAGCTAGAATAATTCTGGTGATAGTCGTTGCTATCCATAAAAATGACTTCACGAAATTGTTGAGACCAATTCAATAATTTAATTTTGAATTGGCTTTTATTATCTAATGTTTTTAGGATTGATGTTCTCAAAAGATTATGCTATTTTAAAATTCAAAATTACGACAATTTTTAAATAGATTTTTTTATATATTTATGACATTAATAACTTAAAAAACAGTCAAATATGAAAATTACAACTTTAATTGTCCGGCTATTAATCGGCCTTTTACTCCTGTTTGCTTCTCTTTCTTATTTCTTTAAATTTGGAGAACACCCCAATCCCGTTGGCGATATGAAAACCGTAATGGATGGATTTATGGCTACAAAATATATACTCCCTGTTGCAAAATCAGTCGAACTTCTTTGTGGATTATCTTTCCTTACAGGTAAATTTATTAAAATTTCAGCCATTATTTTAGTGCCTATTTCATTAAACATTTTACTTATAAATGTATTTTTAATGCCCGAAGGAACCCCTATTGCCGCAGCTTTATTTTTAGGAAATTTATTTTTAATTTATACTAATTGGTAAAGTTATAAAGGATTATTTGATGCAAAATAAATAAAATATCAAATTGATAATTCATAAAAAATAAGTTTCAAAAATTAATAAATCGTAAAATTAATCTTGAATATTTATAAGTATAAAGTTAATTTTTTATAAATTTATAGTGTTATTAACCTATAATTCAATATAATATGAAAACCACTACTATTATTATCCGAACTTTAATTGGGCTTTTACTTCTTTTTGTATCTATCGGTTACTTTTTAAAACTAATGCCAGAACCTACCGCCAATGGAAACTTCAAAGCCTTTGATGTAGGATTAGTTTCTGCTGTATATTTAATGCCTTTAGCAAAATTTATCGAATTGCTTTGTGGATTATCTTTCATTCTTGATCGTTATGTAACCCTGACAAGCATTTTAATTTTACCCATCATTCTCAATATTTTATTTCTTGATTACTACTTAACACCACAAGCATTACCAATTTCTATATTCTTGTTTTTAGGTAACTTCTTTTTAATTTATAAACATTGGGATAATTACAAAAGTTTATTTTCAGTTAAATAAATTAATCAAAAACAAGTTTAAAAACAAAACCCGCTCGAAAGAACGGGTTTTGTTTTTTTTAACTATTTAATTTTCTAATTAAACGTGCAACGCTCTATTATCCGTTGCCGCCAATGCAGCTTCTTTTATTGCTTCAGCAAAAGTAGGATGTGCGTGACTCATTCTCGAAATATCTTCGGCTGATGCTTTGAATTCCATAGCAGTTACCGCTTCAGCAATCAAATCAGCACAACGAGCACCAATCATATGAACTCCCAAAACTTCATCGGTTTTTGCATCGGCAAGGATTTTTACAAATCCATCTAAATCTCCACTGGCTCTAGCTCTTCCTAATGCTTTGAAAGGAAAACTTCCTGATTTGAATTCAACTCCAGAAGTTTTAAGTTGTTCTTCTGTTTGTCCAACAGCAGCCACTTCCGGCCAAGTATACACAACTCCAGGAATCAAGTTATAATTAATGTGTGGTTTTTGTCCAGCTAATATTTCAGCTACCATTGTACCTTCTTCTTCGGCTTTATGTGCTAACATAGCGCCACGAACTACATCGCCAATTGCGTAAATATTAGGAATATTTGTTTGTAAATGATCATTTACTTCCACTTGTCCTCTATCTGAAATTTTTACTCCTGCTTTATCAGCATTCAAACCGTCAGTATAAGGACGACGACCTACAGAAACCAAGGAATAATCCCCTTCAAGAGTAATGGTTTCTCCTTTTGCATTTTCGGCTTGAACCGTCACCTTATCTCCATTTCTTTCAACCGATTTCACTTTGTGGGAAACGTAGAATTTCATTCCTTGCTTTTTCAAAACTTTGGTCAATTCTTTAGACAATGAAGCATCCATTCCTGGAATAATTCGATCCATAAATTCGACTACGGAAACTTGCGCCCCCAATCGCAAATAGACTTGTCCTAATTCGATACCAATAACACCACCACCAATGATGACAAGATGTTTTGGCACTTCTTTTAGTTTCAAAGCTTCGGTTGAAGTGATGATTCTTTCTTTGTCTATTTTAATAAATGGCAAAGACGATGGTTTAGAACCCGTAGCAATAATGATGTTTTTTGCTTCAATAGTTTCTGAAGTTCCATCTGCTTTGGCTATAGCCACGTGTGTGGCATCGACAAATGACCCCAAACCTTCAAGAACTGTGATTTTGTTTTTATCCATTAGAAACTTCACTCCTCCAGAAGTTTGGTCAACAACTGCTTGTTTACGAGCAATCATTTTCTCTAAATTGATTTTTACATCTCCTGAAACTTCGATTCCGTGATCTGCAAAATGTGCAATTTCAGCATA
>NZ_JAQTPQ010000303.1 GCF_028712645.1 Flavobacterium sp.
AATAGAAAGTGTAGTGAAACCTACCATTATAGAGTAAGGACTCAAAAAAGAAAAAAAGATTCCTCCTTGATAGGTAAAATTAGATCCTAAAGCAAAACCTTGCAAAATATTTGCCAAAACAACACCAAGCAAAAAAGCAATCATAATGCAGGAAACACTGTAAATAATATCCCAAATTAGTCTCCACCAAGGCATTTTTTCGGCACTTCTAAACTTGATTGCCGCAGCTCTCAGCACATTAAACATTAAAAACAACATAAACGGAATGTACATTGCCGATAACATCGTAGCATACATCACAGGGAATCCTGCAAATAAGGCACCACCGCCAATTACTAACCAAACCTGATTAGCATCCCAAACTGGCCCAATAGCATTGATAGCAATTCTTCGGCTGAGGTCTTTTCTAAAAAACAAATGCCAAGCACCAGCTCCAAAATCAAATCCCTCTAAAATAGCATAACCCGAAAATAATAATCCAATTACCAAATACCACAAGGTTGGATAATCTATTCCTAAAAAAGTTTCCATAAGCTCAGATTAAAAGTTTTTAGTTTTTGAGGGTTCTTGAATTTCGTCATAAGGACCGTGTTTTATTTTTTTATTCACCGAATATAAAAACAAGACCAACAAAAGTGAATAAACCACTGTAAACAAAACCAGTGAAAACACAACTTGATTGGAAGCTACTTCTTGTGAGAATGCTTTGTTGGTTCTTAATAATCCATAAACTACCCAAGGTTGTCTTCCCATTTCAGCAGTGAACCAACCCACTTGATTGGCAATTTGGGGCAAAATAACTGAGAAAGAAAAAATCCACATTAACCATTTTGTTTCAAATAATTTTCCACGCCACCATAAAAAACTAGCATATAATGTAAGCCCAATTAATGCCATTCCTATGGCAATCATAATGTGATAAAACTGGAAAACGGCATTAATCTGGCTCGGTCTGTCTTCTACCGGAAAATCATTCAAACCTTTTATGGGAGCTTGAAAATCTTGATGAACTAAAAATGATAATCCACCTGGAATACTAATACCAGTCGTAGTTTGTTTTTCTTTGTCAACCCAACCCATAAGATATAAATCGGCAGGCGAATTTTTCGAAAAATGCCCTTCCATTGTCGCTAATTTTGCTGGTTGATTTATAGCTACACCATTAGCCGTACTGTGACCTGAAACTAATTGAGTAAGTGAAAAAATAGTAGCAACAATTAAAGAAATTTTGAAAGCTTTTTTAGATATTTCTAAGTAGCGTCCTTTTCTAATATAATAAGCATGTACACTCAAAACTAAGAAAGCTCCCGCCAAAATAGCACCTTGCCAAGTGTGAATGATTCTATCTACACTTGAAGGATTGAAAACCATTGCCCAAAAATCAGTCACTTCGGCTCGAGCGTGTAAACCTGTTCCAACAATGTGATAACCTGCTGGAGTTTGTTGCCAAGAATTGGCTACTACAATCCAAACGGCAGAGAACATAGACCCCAGAAATACTCCTAAAGTGGATACAAAATGCACCCAAGGCTTTACTCGATTCCATCCGAAAAGCAAAATTCCTAGAAAAGTGCTTTCTAATCCAAAAGCAAATAAGCCTTCGGCTGCTAATGCACTCCCGAAAATATCACCAACATAGCGAGAATAAACCGCCCAATTAGTTCCGAATTCGAATTCCATAATTATTCCGGTGGCAACGCCAATACCAAAAGTCAAAGCAAAAAGTTTAATCCAAAAGCGGGTCAATATTTCGTAATCCTTGTTTCCAGTTTTAAGATAAAGTCCTTCAAAAATTACCATTATCAACCCAATTCCGATACTTAACGGAGGATAGATGTAATGAAAAGCAATTGTAAAAGCAAATTGTATTCGAGCTAATATTTCAATATCCATATTATAAAATTTTAATTCAAAATTATCAACTAATTCACCATTGAACAGTGACTAATACTATATAAAAAAGCAATTTAACTTTAAAACTGCACAATTACTCTAACTCCCTGAAATACTGCAGCAAAATTTTATCATTTTCTCTTGTTGGCGTAAAAATTTCCAAAATATTTGGTTTGTCGTTAAAGGCATAAAAAGCTTTCAAACTATTTACTAAACTTATTTCGTCACTTGCAATGCTATAATTTAAACCATACATTTTAGCCAAAGGCTCAGCAGTCAAGCAATGCGAAGTTTCGAAAAATTTATTAAAAACTGGAGTTTCTTCGTGACCTGGCAAAATTCTAAAAATACCTCCACCTCCATTATTGATGAGGATAATTTTAAAATTTTTCGGAATATATTCGTTCCACAAAGCGTTGCTGTCGTAGAGAAAACCAATATCCCCAGTTATTAAAACCGTTTGTTTTTTATTGGCTACAGCCGCACCAATTGCTGTTGAAGTGCTACCATCAATTCCACTAGTTCCACGATTGCAAAAAACCGAAATTGACGAATCTATTTTGAATAATTGCGCATACCGAATTGCAGAACTGTTACTAAGATGCAAAATCGAATCTTGTGGTAAAGAAGGAATTATTTTTTCGAAAACTTTGAAATCTGAAAAAGGAATTTTATCTAAATATTCTTGGTGTTTTGATTTTCTTAAAGTTGCTATTTTCTGAAAAGTTGAACAATAACTGCTTTTTATTGGAATAGTAAAACGCAAAAATTGATTAAAAAACGGATTAGGTTGAACTTTAAAATGTTTCGTCAAACTACCATAAGTGTCATAAGCTCTTAATGAATCGATATGCCAATGGTGCTTAGGTTTGTATTCTCGCAAAAATGATTTTATCCTTTTAGAAACTACCATTCCTCCAAAAGTAACCAAAATATCTGGCTGGAGATTCTTGAAATCTTTCTTCGAAAAGGGTGTGATTATTGTGTCAATGTTATTCAAAAAGGAAGAATGATGAAGATTCGAAGTAGTTTCGGTCATTACAACAACGGAAACATCATTGGCTAACAAATCAATAATTTTATCATCAATTTCATTTGGACTGTTTTCTCCAATCAATATTAATTTCTTTTCTGACGCACTCCAAATACTAGCAAATTCATTCAATCCTTCGATAGAAATTTCTTTGTTTTCTTGAACATAATCAGCAATAATTACATTGACATCTAATTGATTTACAGTTTGATAAAGTGGCTCTTCGAAAGGCGCATTAATATGAACGGGACCTCTTTTGGCAAAAGCTTTATTGATAGCTTTGTTGATTTTTAAATCATTTTTAACTGAAACTTCTTCTGTAAGATTGGCATTATACAATGAATGATTTTTAAATACTTTTTCCTGACGAATAGTTTGACCGTCACCAATATCAATCTTACTTTGAGGTCTATCAGCAGAAATCACGATTAGTGGAATTTGGCTGTAAAATGCTTCGGCAAAGGCGGGATAATAATTCAATAATGCCGAACCTGAAGTGCAAACCACAGCAACGGGTTTTTGAATTTGTTGGGCAATTCCGAGTGCAAAAAAAGCAGCACAACGTTCATCGGCGATACTGTAGCAGTTGAATTCGGGATTGTTTACAAATCCTATGGTTAGAGGTGCATTTCTCGAACCTGGAGAAATTACTATGTTTTTGATTCCTTTGGCAAGACAAATTTCAATAATGCTTTGAGCCAAAGGTATTTTAGGATAAATCATTCCATTTGAGTTTAAATCTTAAAGTTAAAAGTTTCGAAATTGTATAAAACTTCAACTGGAGCAAAGTTACAAACTTAGAAAATGACATTGCTCATAAATTTGAAGATATTCGGTACAATTTTTGTCTAAAAGGAATATATTTGTCAGAGCGTTTTTTATTCAATATTCCTTAAGCTATGCGTATTTTTTGCTTATTTTTCTTCTTTCTTTTTATTCCAAATGGAATTGCTCA
>NZ_JAQTPQ010000304.1 GCF_028712645.1 Flavobacterium sp.
TATGGGACATTTGGTCATGGCCGTGAACGTGGCCGTGTTCGGCACCTTTGGAGAAAAATTCCAATATTATTTGGAACAAAATCCCCAACATTATAAATATTCCCACATTGTTATTCTCGCTTTGATATACATCAGGAAGTAAATGCATTACGGTTAGCGACAGTAAAAAAGAGCCACTGAATGCCAACAATAATTTAAGATTGGTTTTGTTTTTGGGTTTCAAAAACAAGGCGATTATATACCCAATTAGTACTGAAAATAATGGTAAAAGATAATTCATTATTTAAAAATCATTATTAATCGTTCGCTATCAGTTTTGTGGAATTTTTTCAATTTATAATCTCCAAAAATGTCTAAAAGAAAAATCCCGGCTTCTTCCATCATTTGTTCAAAATCTTGGAGCGTTAGGGCTTTTACTTTTTCGGTGAAATGATATTTTTCGCCTTGGTCTTCAAAGTCAATTTCCTTATAAATATGTCCATCGCTTACATATCTTTTGATGTGAAAGTCAATATCTTCAACAGTTTTTACTTCTTCAGGAACTAAATTATTCACTACTTGGTTCACGTTCATAAAGTCGATAACGGCAAAACCGTGTTCAGTAAGACTTTCTTTCATCGCTTTTAAAGTGGTCAAATTGTCTTCGTCATTTTCGAAATAACCAAAACTAGTGAACAAATTAAATATGGCGTCAAACTTGTCTTCGAAAGTTTCTCGCATATCGTGAACCTGAAAAGTTAAAGTTTTATTTTTGTTTTTATTGGCTTCAGCAATACTGTTTTCAGACAAATCAGCCCCTACAACTTCGTAACCTAATTGGTTCAAATAAATAGAATGTCGTCCTTTGCC
Organism: Flavobacterium sp.; assembly: GCF_028712645.1. Lineage (GTDB taxonomy): Bacteria > Bacteroidota > Bacteroidia > Flavobacteriales > Flavobacteriaceae > Flavobacterium. Next base: position 850 of record NZ_JAQTPQ010000304.1, read on the forward strand.
ACAAGCTAAATCGAGTACTTTTGCTTTCTCAGGAAGGTTAAGATAATGTGTCAGATTATCCATAAAAACTTGGGCTTCTCTATAATTTCGTTCTTTATAAAGGATGTGGTAATAAGGAGTGTCAAACCAAGAGGCAAACCAGTTGTGTGTTTTGGATTTTAGTGAATTCGGCATTTATTCTTTTTCTATATAATTCAATTCGTGCAAATTTAGTGTATTTTTGCACCGAATACTTGATTTTACAATGGAAAATAATTTTAGAATGATTGCCAAAACCTTTTTTGGTTTTGAAGAAATACTAGCAAATGAATTGAAAATGCTTGGCGCACAAGATGTCGAGCAAGGAGTGAGAATGGTTAGTTTTAAAGGAGATAAAGGTTTTATGTACAAGGCGAACTTGTCATTAAGAACTGCTTTGAAAATTTTGAAACCTATTTATTTCTTCAAAGCAAGAGACGAACAGGCTTTATACAAAGGAATTTCGGGCGTGAACTGGTCGAAATTTATCAGTGCTAATCAGACTTTTGTGATTGATGCTACCGTGCATTCGGAGTATTTTAATCATTCGGAATTTGTTTCTCAAAAATGTAAAGATGCCATCGTGGATCAGTTTCGTGAACGTACAGGACAGCGTCCGAGCATTGAAAAAATTCATCCTGATTTGCGAATCAATATTCATATTGACAAAGACCAAGTTTCGGTAGCTTTGGATACTTCCGGTAATTCTTTACACCAACGTGGTTATAGAACAGCAACCAATATTGCTCCTATCAACGAAGTTTTGGCAGCTGGAATTTTGTTGCTTTCGGGTTGGGATGGTCAAGGTGATTTCTTAGATCCAATGTGTGGTTCTGGTACTTTTTTGGCGGAAGCTGCAATGATTGCTTGTAATATTCCGGCCAATATTAATCGCAAGGAATTCGCTTTCGAAAAATGGAATGATTGGGACAATGATTTGTTTGACCAAATTATGGATTCCTTGATGAAGAAAATTCGAGAATTTCATTACACTATAAAAGGGTACGATAAAGCTCCAAGTGCTGTGATGAAAGCTAAAGACAATATTAAAAATGCCAATCTGGACGAATATATCACCATCGAAGAAAGAAACTTTTTTGATACCGAGAAAACTTCAGAAGGTAAATTGCATATGGTTTTCAATCCACCTTATGATGAGCGATTGGATATTCATATGGAAGAATTCTACAAGAATATTGGAGACACCTTGAAGAAAAATTATCCAGGAACAAACGCTTGGTTTATCACAGGAAATCTCGAAGCCTTGAAATTTGTTGGTTTAAAACCTTCTCGAAAAATTAAACTTTTCAATGCAAGCATCGAAGCGCGATTAGTAAAATATGAAATGTATGAAGGAAGCAAGAGAACGAAGTTTCAAGTAACAGATGGTAGTGTTCAGTAATTGACCTTAAACCTTAAACCCAACACCTAACACCCAAAAATATGACCAAATTACAAGTAAGAGCATTTCTATACCAACTAGGTTGTTTTGCAATATTATTTATTTCTATTCAGTTTTTAGTGGCAAAATACACCCATCTAACTGGATTATGGATTCCAATGACAGCTTTTGTGATAGGAACAATTTTGGCTCCAAAATTTCAAGCAGTAAAAACCAAAGATGGAGAGAAACTATTTATGAAATGGATGTTTATAAAGGGAATTAAGGATATAACTTAATTGAGAATTATTCCTTTTTAGGGGTTACTTTCTTCTTATAAATAGGTACAAAATAAGTAATCGTATAGTTTAATCCCACACCAAAATCACCATTGTAGGTTCTGTTAAATCCTGGGATATAAAGGTTGTCAAAATTGGCAGGTTTATGATTCGAAATCAATCGATTCAATCGAAGACTAAAACCTACAAATACATTATTGATGACTTTTGCTTTTACTCCAGCAACAACTTCGATCCAGCTGGCAGTTAATCCGCTAAATTTTTCTCCAGATACAATTGTTGGCATTTCACCCCAATAAGGATTTGGATTGTAAATTCTGTAACTGTTCAATTCTTGGCTAAAAGTACTTGCACCATAACGCAAACCAATAGAAATTATATTTTCCATATCAAGCCAGTTTTCGTAGCCGTTATAATCAAAACCAACTTTTAAATAAGTACCTTTTGCTGTTGTATTCAAACGAGTATCATCGGTGGTTTTGCTTTCATTTCCGAGTTCGGCTGCCAAAAAATATTTTTTTGTTAATCGGTAATCACCAACAAATTCGATTCCTTTATAGTTTTTGTCATATAAAGCACGTGTCATTTTATACAAATCGGCGCCCACACGCAAACCGTAACGATCCTTTTTTACCAGAATAGAATCGGTTTTAACAATTGTCGAAACTTTGGTTATTGCCTGCTTTGGAGATTCAGGAATCTCGCCTTCTATCTTAGTTTTAGAAGTATTTTTTAGAACAGTTTCTTGTGCCTGAGTCAAAAACAACGATATCAAAAGCAAAAAACTAAAAGAATATTTTAATGTGTGTTTCATTTTCATTATCGATGTTATTTTTTTCAACCGAGATAGCTTTTATCCACAAAAGGTCTGGAATAGTTGCATCGGAATGAATATAAGGATTGGTTGTATTTAATAAAAAAACAGTTTTAAAACCACAAGCTCTTGATACAAAAAGATTATCACGAGTATAATTGAAAGTGATTTTATCTTCGTTAATCAATGTAGGGTTTGCATTTTCATAATTCAATATAAAACTATAAGTCGTAGTATCTGCATCTATTTTTAAAGGAATTGAAATAGAACTTGCATTAGTTAAATATTGAGAGCCGTCAGTTGCGGTGCTAAAAACAATTCCTTCGGGAGCTCCGTCACCAATGACTTTTAAATTGGTCACTTTTTTCAATAAAGACGGCGTAGTAATATCATAAAAATCTATCACAAGTCGGGGAGTTGTAGAGGTATTGGCATCACAAATATCGTCTTTCTCACAACTGGAGAAAGAGAATGTTGCAATCAGTAAAAGTATAATTATTTTTT
>NZ_JAQTPQ010000305.1 GCF_028712645.1 Flavobacterium sp.
TACCAAACGTTTTGAGCAAAGAAGAAATTAAATTGATTTTGAATGCCCACAGCAACATCAAACACAAAGCGATGCTATCGATGATTTATAGTTGTGGATTACGTCGTAGTGAGTTATTGCATCTTAGGTTTTCGGATATCGATTCCAATAGAAATATAGTTTTGCTCAAAAATGCCAAAGGAAAAAAAGACCGAATTGCGCCATTATCGCCAAAAATTTTGAAAATGCTACGAGAATATTATAAAGACTATAAACCAGCAGTGTGGCTATTTGAAGGACAAATTAAAGGCGAACAATATTCTGAAAAAAGTTTACAAAGCGTATTGAAACAAGCTTTGCAAAAAACAGGCATAACAAAACCGGTGACCTTGCATTGGTTAAGACATAGTTACGCAACACATTTGCTTGAGAGTGGAACTGATTTGAGATATATACAAGAATTATTAGGACATAGTAGCAGTAAAACTACTGAAATTTACACGCACGTTAGTACAAAAAGTATCCAACAAATAAAAAGTCCTTTTGATGATTTGTAAGAAAAAATTATTATATTTGAATACTAAAAAAGTCTGACTGCCGTCAGACCTATCCACCCAAAATTGGAGTGATAGGTCTGATTTTGTCAGACCTATAAGCTAGTTAGCAGTTATGTTTAGACCGACACCGCAGACAAGACAACTATGCAAAAAACGACATTTAAAATAGTGAAAATGGACTGTCCGTCCGAAGAGCAAATGATACGAATGAAGTTGGACGATTTGATAAACATTAAGTCGTTAGACTTTGACATTCCAAACAGACTATTAACCGTTTTGCACACTGACGACCACAAACAAATTTTCCAGCGACTTGACGACTTAAAATTTGACACTTCACTAATTGACAGCACTTCGGCAGACAACGAAACGATAACAGACAATTCCGCAACCGAACGAAAACTTTTGTGGCAAGTTTTAGCAATCAACTTTTTCTTTTTCGCACTTGAAATTACCACAGGTTTTATTTCAAACTCTATGGGACTTGTTGCCGACAGTTTGGATATGCTTGCCGACAGCATTGTTTACGGACTTGCACTTTTTGCAGTTGGCGGAACAGCAATACGAAAAAAGAACATTGCAAAATCGGCAGGTTATTTTCAATTATTGCTTGCACTTTTCGGCTTTGTAGAAGTAATTAGACGATTTATTGGACTTGAAGAATTGCCGACATTTCAGACAATGATTGTTATTTCAATTTTAGCGTTAATCGGCAACGGACTTTGTTTGTATTTACTGCAAAAAAGCAAAAGCAAAGAAGCACATATGCAAGCAAGTATGATTTTTACATCAAATGACGTAATTGTAAATCTTGGCGTAATCGTAGCAGGCGGACTTGTCTATTTGACAAATTCAAAATATCCCGACCTAATCGTTGGGACAATCGTTTTTGCAATAGTTGGACAAGGTGCGTATAGAATATTGAAACTATCGAAATGAAAAACACAACTGCTAACAGCCGTTTGCCACAATGGGGGCTGACGTGGTTAAATCAAGTGCAGTGCTTCTATCAACATTTGTACTTGGTTGACAGTGAAGTGCTCCGAAATCCCCCACTGCGGCAAGCGGCAAACCGTTAGCCGTCATTACAAAACAGCAACTAAGACAATAACTAAAAGTAGAAATGACAACTTCTGAAAATGCGAATGAAATTGCAAACAAAATATTAAGCGAATATCTTGAAGGAAAATCGTTTAAGTTTGTTAAATCGGTATTATACTTTATTGAAATGCAGTTAGAAATTATTTGTATTGTTCCAAACGTTTCAGAAAATAATCTATAGGCTCATTAGTCTTAAATGTAGAAAAAGTATAATTGTCATCTTTATGATTTAAATGAATATTAGTAATAACTTCTTTTGAGAGTGTTGTAAAAGAAGTTACTTTGTAAATAAAGTCTACAATTAGATTATGTTCTTTGTTAGAGCAGTCAACGATTTTGATTGTTTTCATAAGGTTAAATTAAGTTCTTTGAAATTGTGTGTTTGTAAAAAAGTAAACAAATGTTTGCATATTTAAAATAAGTCACTACATTTGCAGTGTTGTTAAAGTGGAGCGTACGGGAATCGAACCCGTTGCAGACAGATAGGAAGCCGTCCCGCATCGAACCTAAACGCCCCAAAAATACAAAAACTCTCTACCGATTATCGAGAGATTTGTTAAATATCAACAGCATCTTTGACAGACCTGTGTACCAAAGTTTAACTAAAAGTTAGCCTGATTACTTATTACAGTAAAAACAAAACGGCTTACTTAAATAAACTCTCTTTTTACTTCTCCAATGGATAAAACTCCAAAAGCATCTCAAATGTTTCAAGTAAATTGATTTTTAAATTAGACAGTTAAATCGTTTAGACTACGAATCTAAACTACATAGAGTTCAAAGAACAAAAATACATTCAGAGTTACAAATCGGACGTAACCTGATAACAGACAATAAAAATTTAGGCTACTGTTACTCGACAGATATAGCCCATTTTTCTATTTTAGATACTTCGGTTGCGAAATTAAGTATTTATTTTAACTTTTCCTACTAAAACTTAATATATTTTTCCAAGCACACAATTTCAACGAGCAACAAACCGAAGAAATAACGACGGCTAACAGCTACTAAGCGAATATAGCGGAATTAGTCTTGAATTGAAACATAATCTTGTATCTGTTAAATTTGGCGAAAAACAGTAAAAACAAGGAATTTTAACCCCGCTACATCGCCTAGTAGCAAGACGTTGATGTGCAATTGGCAGTTGATTCCAGAAGTATTTTGCGCAATGAATCCGATAAATTTTAGAGGAATATCGTTAGAGAAAGAGAAAGGAATTCTCTTTGCTCAAGTCTTTCGATTAAAATCGTAGAAAGTAGAAAGTTCACTTTCAAACGTTTGACAACGTAAAAGACTTGGCTAAGTTAGAAGAAAAAAATCACAAAGTCAATTTTCTAACTTAAAAATATTCTCTAAACCTTCATCGGCTACCTTTTATTGACGATCGCCTAGCTTGGCTAAGCGCCATAAAACAAGGTTCATTGAAGTAGATACTGGTGAAAAATATTTTAAAGGAGGAATCTAGCCAACTACGTTACTGATTTCAGCAAGAGGCAAAAAACAGTTACTGCACACAACTGCCAGCTAAAAAAAATGCCTTGGTGCTTTTCTGCTGATATTGGTCAATTTTGTAAAAATTATTTTATATTTGAAAAGCCACTGAAGGAAGGCACTTCTTTTAGCTGGCTTAACGTTGGGGGGCAGTTGTGCCGAACTTACTCAGACGGACAGAAACTGAAAAAAAAGCTTTTATTTACGCAGAAACCTGCAAAGCAGAAGCCTGAAAGTTGGATTTTGCCAACTGAAACTTGTAAAACAGAAACTTGAAAAGTTGAAAGCAGAAGCCTGAAAGTTGGATTTTGCTATCTGAAACTTGTAAAACAGAAAATTGAAAAGTAGAAAGCAGAAGCCTGAAAGTTGTATTTTGCCAACTGAAACTTGTAAAACAGAAACTTGAAAACGCAAAAAGCAGAAACTTGAAAAACTTTGCAGAAATTCGTAATTTCGACAAAACAACCGCCCCCCAACACACGCTACAAGCAAGCTGGGCATTTGGCTTAATTTAAAGCTGGTTTTGTACTTGCAAAGTCAGTGTTTAACCGAAAGTTTAGGCTTTTTTAGCCCCAGCCTGCCTGTAGCGCGGAAACGTTGATGTGCAATTGGCAGTTGATTCCGGAAGTATTTTGCGCAATGAATCCGATAAATTTTAGAGGAATATCGTTAGAGAAAGAGAAAGGAATTCTCATTGCTCAAGTCTTTCGATTAAAATCGT
>NZ_JAQTPQ010000306.1 GCF_028712645.1 Flavobacterium sp.
TATCTCTTGGCGAATGTTTAAAAACTGGTGTTTCAATAGCTTTTATCGCCGCTCTTATTTATGCAACATTCAGTGTGATTTTTAATCTTATTTTTCCAGAATTTATAGATGAAATGATTTCTATTTCTAAAGAAGCAATGCTTACTAAAAATCCTGAAATGACAAGCGAACAATTAAATATTGGACTTTCTATGATGAAAAAATTTATGAGTCCTTATATTGTTTTTCCTTTTACCCTTGCTATGTATTCTTTCTTTGGTTTAATTTATTCGCTAATTATAGGCGCAATTATAAAAAACGAAAAACCACAAAGCCTTTAATTAATGAATTTATCCATACTTATTCCGCTTCTCAACGAAGACGAATCGCTCAAAGAACTTTATACTTGGATTGTCTCGGTAATGCAATCGAACAATTATTCTTACGAAATCATTTTTATAGATGACGGAAGTTCTGATAATTCTTGGTCCATAATAGAAGAATTAGCTGCCGAAAATCCAAATGTGAAAGGCATTCGTTTTATGAAAAACTTTGGAAAATCGCAAGCCTTACACGCTGGTTTTGCCAAGTCCCAAGGTGATGTGGTAATCACGATGGATGCTGATTTGCAAGATAGTCCTGAGGAAATTCCAGGATTATACGAAATGATTATTTCTGGGAAATTTGATTTGGTTTCTGGTTGGAAAAAGAAAAGATACGATTCAGTTGTTGCTAAAAATCTTCCTTCAAAACTTTTCAATTGGGCTGCCAGAAAAACATCTGGCGTACAACTAAATGATTTTAATTGCGGACTGAAAGCCTATAAAAATGTTGTCGTAAAAAATGTAGAGGTTTCGGGCGAAATGCACCGCTATATTCCAGTTTTGGCTAAGAATGCTGGATTTGGAAAAATTGGCGAAAAAGTGGTGCAACATCAAGCCAGAAAATACGGTGAGACTAAATTCGGAATGGAGCGTTTCATCAATGGATTTCTTGATTTAATTACCATTTGGTTTCTATCCAAATTTGGCAAAAGACCGATGCACTTGTTTGGAGCAATGGGTTCGGTAATGTTTATTATTGGATTTTTTGCTGCTGGATTTATTGGATGTTCAAAACTATATCATCTATATAATGGACTGCGATATAGTTTAGTATCCAATAATCCTTGGTTCTATATTTCGCTAACCACGATGATATTAGGAACCCAATTGTTTTTGGCAGGTTTTCTTGGTGAAATTATTTTGAGAACAAAAAATAACGAAGGAAGATATAAAATTTCGAAGGAAATAAATTAAAAAACTTGAGAACACAATTTGTGACCTCAAAAAATCATAAAAAGATATTCAAATTTTAAAACTATAAAATGGAAATCAAACAAAACATTTTAGACGCAGTAAATGAATGGCTTACGCCAACATTTGACAAGCAAACACAAGACGCAGTAAAGGAAATATTAGCTTCTTCTCCAAAAGAATTAGAAGAAAGTTTTTATAAAAATCTTGAATTCGGAACTGGTGGAATGCGAGGAATTATGGGGGCTGGGAATAATCGCATCAATAAATATACTCTTGGAAAAAGCACGCAAGGACTTTCCGATTATTTACATAAATCCTTTCCAAACCAACCTATAAAAGCTGTAATTGCTTATGATTGCCGTAAAAACAGTAATACTTTAGCTAAAACCGTTGCCGATGTTTTTTCGGCAAATGGAATTCAAGTCTATTTATTTTCAGATTTACGACCAACTCCAGAGTTGTCATTTGCTTTAAAACACTTAGGTTGCCAATGTGGAATTGTCCTAACAGCTTCTCACAATCCTCCTGAATACAATGGTTATAAAGTGTATTGGGAAGATGGCGGACAAATCGTTCCTCCGCAAGACGGAGCCATTATCAACACAATTGAAAATCTAAATTACAGCCAAATCAAATTTGATGCTAATGAAGATTTGATTCAATATATTGATACCGAAGTGGATCAAGCATTTATTAAATCGACTATCAAAAATGCTAGCTTTGGAACTTCGCAAGAAGCAAAAGACAATCTGAACATTGTATTTACATCATTACACGGGACTTCAATTACTTTAGTTCCTGATACTTTTGCTCAGGCTGGATACAAAAACGTAAATATTGTTGAGGAACAAAGAGTACCAAACGGAAACTTTCCGACGGTAAAATCTCCAAATCCAGAGGAGCCAGAAGCATTGACGATGGCATTGGCATTGGCAGACAAAACCAACTCAGATATTGTTATTGGAACAGATCCTGATTGTGACCGTTTAGGAGTTGCCGTTCGTAATAATGAAGGAAAAATGACTTTGTTAAACGGAAATCAAACGATGATTTTAATGACTGCTTTCCTTTTAAAAGAATGGAAAAAAGCGGGTAAAATCAACGGAAACCAATTTGTAGGTTCTACAATTGTTTCTACTCCGATGATGATGGAATTAGCAACTAATTATGGAGTTGAATGCAAAATTGGTTTAACTGGTTTCAAATGGATTGCCAAAATGATCAAAGATTTTCCAGAAATGGAATTCATTGGTGGTGGTGAAGAAAGTTTTGGTTTTATGGTGGGAGATGCCGTTCGCGATAAAGATGCAGTTGCTGCTACGTTATTAGTTTGCGAATTAGCAGCTCAAGTAAAAGCCAAAGGAAGCACCGTTTACAAAGAATTAGTGCAATTGTATGTAGAAAACGGATTTTACAAAGAACACCTTATTTCATTGACCAAAAAAGGAATGGATGGTTTGCAACAAATCAATCAAATGATGATTGACTTGCGCAAAAATCCTTTGAAAGAAATCAACGGACAAAGAGTTGTTATGTTAGAAGATTATGATTCATCGATAGCAAAAAACTTACTTACAGGAGAAGAAACTGTAATGGATATTCCAAAATCGAACGTTCTGATTTATTACACCGAAGATGGTTCAAAAATTTGTGCAAGACCAAGCGGAACGGAACCAAAAATTAAATTCTATATTAGTGTAAATGCACAATTGAACAACGTTGAAGATTTCACGGAAGTTGAGACGACCTTAAATAATAAAATCAAAAACATCATTGCTGCAATGCAATTGAGCTAATCAATTCAATTAAACTATATCTGACAGGTTTTTAAAACCTGTCAGGTATAACAGAAAATAAATGAACAATTTTAAGAAAATATTTCCTTTTATAATTCCTTATAAAAAGTATGCTTACCTAAACATATTTTTCAATGTGTTGTATGCCCTATTCAGCACACTTTCTTTTATGTCATTAATTCCAATGATGCAGGTTTTATTTGACCAAACAAAGAGAAATACAACATTACCAATCTATAAAGGAATTTGGGATTTAAAAAAATTTGCTGAAGATTATTTAAGCTATTACATCACAAATACTACTGATACTTTTGGAGTTGGTTACACCTTATCAATAATGGTAATTGTGATTATCACTATATTTTTAATGAAAAATTTGAGCGATTATTTTGCAATGTTTTTCATCACTTTTTTACGAAATGGGGTTTTAAGAGATATGCGAAATGAAATGTACAAAAAAACCATCAATTTACCGATTTCATTCTTCTCGGAAAAAAGAAAAGGCGATACAATTTCTAGAATTTCTGCCGATGTAAATGAAGTGCAAACCTCCTTCCTTTCGATACTTGAGCTAATTGTAAAAGAGCCTTTGACAATTATATTTACCATAATTGCTATGCTTACCATTAGTGTAAAACTGACTCTTTTTGTGTTCATTTTTATTCCAATTTCGGGCTATGTAATTTCTTTAATTGGAAAACAGTTAAAAAAGAAATCTACACGAGCACAACAAGAACAAGGCATATTCTTGTCAACTA
>NZ_JAQTPQ010000057.1 GCF_028712645.1 Flavobacterium sp.
CAAGTGTATTATAGGTGGAAAAATTTTAAAAATGAATTCAAAATCTCAATATTTAAAAAAAACTTCTACTTTTGTCCCAGAAAAACAAAGCAATGGCAAAGAATTTAGTAATCGTTGAGTCCCCTGCGAAGGCAAAAACTATCGAAAAATTTCTAGGAAACGACTATCAAGTAGAGTCAAGTTATGGGCATATTGCCGACTTGCCTTCTAAAGAAATTGGTGTTGATGTAGAAAATGGTTTCAAGCCAAAATATGAAGTTTCATCCGATAAAAAGGCTTTGGTTACCAAACTAAAAGGACTTGCAAAAAAAGTGGATATGGTTTGGTTGGCTTCGGATGAGGATCGCGAGGGGGAAGCTATTTCCTGGCATTTATCCGAAGAATTAAAACTAGATAAAAAGAAAACCAAGCGAATTGTTTTTCACGAAATCACGAAATCAGCAATTCTAAAAGCGATTGAAAACCCACGTGAAATAGATTATAATTTAGTCAATGCGCAACAAGCTCGTAGAGTTTTAGACAGATTGGTTGGATATGAATTATCGCCCGTACTTTGGAGAAAAATAAAAGGAGGACTTTCTGCAGGACGTGTTCAATCGGTTTCTGTTCGTTTGATTGTGGAACGAGAAAGAGAAATTCAGAATTTTAATCCAATTGCTTCTTATTCAGTTGTGGCAGAATTCACGAACGAAGCCGGAAAATCATTCAAAGCAAAACTGCCAAAGAATTTTAATACCAAAAAAGAAGCCGAGGATTTCTTGAAAAAGAATATCGGTTCAACATATAAAGTTTCGGATTTAGAAACAAAACCTACCAAAAAATCACCAACCGGGCCTTTTACCACTTCGACTTTGCAACAAGAAGCTGCAAGAAAATTGTATTTGCCTGTTGGAATTACGATGCAATTGGCACAACGTTTATACGAAGCCGGACTCATCACTTATATGAGAACAGACAGCGTGAATTTGTCGAAAGACGCGATGGATGCCGCTCAAGCCGAAATCATCAAATCCTACGGAAAAGAATTTTCCAAGCCTAGAACCTTTGTAAATAAAAGTAAAGGAGCACAAGAAGCACACGAGGCAATTCGTCCAACAGATATGTCTCGACACACCGTGAATATTGACCGAGATCAAGCTCGTTTGTATGATTTGATTTGGAAAAGAACCTTGGCTTCGCAGATGAGTGATGCCGAATTAGAAAGAACTAACGTAAAAATTGAAGCTAATAATCACGGAGAGCTATTTACTGCTTCAGGTGAAGTTTTACTTTTTGAAGGTTTCTTGAAAGTATATCTTGAAGGTCACGATGATGACGAAGAAGAGCAAGAAGGAATGTTGCCAGCAATGAAAGTCAACGAAAAATTGCAAAATAATTACATCACTGCAACCGAAAGATATTCTCGTCCAGCAGCTAGATATACTGAAGCTTCTTTGGTAAAAAAACTGGAAGAATTAGGTATTGGTCGTCCTTCTACTTATGCGCCAACAATTTCTACTATTATTAATAGAAATTATGTAGAAAAAGGAAATCTTGACGGTCAGGAAAGGAACTATACGCAACTTACTTTGCAATCTGGGAAAGTAGGTGAGAAGTTGCTTAAAGAAAATACTGGTTCAGATAAAGGAAAATTGGTTCCGACAGATATTGGGACCATTGTGACTGATTTCTTAGTTAAAAATTTCGAAAACATTTTGGATTATAATTTCACTGCAAAAGTTGAACAAGATTTTGATGAAATTGCCGAAGGAAATATTGAATGGGCAACAATGATGCAGGAATTCTATGATAAATTTCACCCAACTGTAAAAGATGTAGAAGCTAATGCTGATCGTGAAAGTGGCGAAAGAATCCTTGGCAAAGACCCTAAAACAGGAAAGCAAGTTTCTGTTCGATTAGGAAAATTTGGTCCAATGGCTCAAATTGGAGAAGCTGATGACGAAGAGAAAAAATTCGCTAGTTTGATGAATGACCAAAATATTGGTAACATCACGCTAGAAGAAGTTTTAGATTTGTTTTTATTACCTAAAAATTTGGGTACTTATAAAGGAGAAGAAGTTGAGGTGAGTAATGGTCGTTTTGGTCCTTATGTGCGTTTTGGTAGTGCATTTGTTTCTTTGCCAAAAGGAGAAAATCCGTTAGATATTACTTTGGTTAGAGCACAAGAATTAATTGACGAGAAAGCAAAAGCCGATGCGCCAATTGCAACTTACAAAGGAGAAGATGTGCAAAAAGGAACTGGTCGTTTTGGACCTTTTATCAAATGGAACGGAATTTTCATCAATGTAAGTAAGAAATATAATTTTGATAATCTTTCGCAATCTGATATTGTTGAATTGATTGAGGATAAGATTCAAAAGAATATCGATAAGGTTTTACACAATTGGAAAGAAGAAGGGATTTTGGTCGAAAAAGCACGTTGGGGAAGATCAGTAATTACCAAAGGGAAAATCAAAATTGAATTGAGTAAAGATGTTGATGCTACAAAATTGACATTGGAAGAAGTTCAAGAAATGATTGCCAAAAAAACTCCAGCTAAGAAAGTAGCTGCTAAAAAGGCAACAACTGCTAAAAAACCAGCTGCTAAAAAATCCGCAGTAAAGAAACCAGTAGCAAAAAAGAAATAATATGGAATTTGATTTTCTAAAACCTTTAGATAATGAAACCCTTGAATTTGTTAAGGAGCTTTCTTCTCAACAACTAGGAAGTAAAATTGTATTCCATACTGCTGAAGATTTTCCTGATTTAAATAAAGTTAGAATTGCCATTATTGGAGTTTTGGAAAATCGTGGCGATAAAAATCAATTGACTCCAGTTGATTTAGTTGCTATTCGTAAAGAATTATTTGGTCTGTATCCTGGTAATTGGGATGCATCCATTGCGGATTTAGGCGATATTCTTGCAGGAAATTCTTGTGAGGATACTTATTTTGCTGTAAAAAAAGTAGTAGCTAGTTTAATCAAGAAAAAAATTATACCAATTGTTATTGGAGGTTCTCAGGATTTAACCTACGCACTTTATAGAGCTTATGATGATTTAGAACAAATGGTAAATTTAGTTTCTATTGATAATAAATTCGATTTTGGAAAAGAGAGTGATAGAATTTCTGCTTCTTCTTATTTAACTAAAATTATTATTGATGAACCTAATAATCTTTTTAATTATAGTAATATTGGTTACCAAACGTATTATAATTCACAGGAAGAAATTGACTTGATTGATAAATTGTTCTTTGAAGGGTATCGTTTGGGTGAAATTTCTAATAATATTTCCATTTCAGAACCTGTTTTTAGAGATGCTGATATAGTAAGTATTGACATGACTGTTGTAAAGTCGTCTGATTCTGGGAATTTAAATCCATTTATACCCAACGGATTTAATGGTAAAGAAATTTGTGCTTTATCAAGATATTCAGGAATAAGTGATAAAGTTTCTCTTTTTGGGGTCTTTAATCATAATAATTCAAAACAGGAATCCGTTTTAGTTGCTCAAATTATTTGGTATTTTATTGAAGGGTTTCACTATCGTTCTAATGAATATCCATTTGGTAGTAAGGAGAATTATATTAAATATATTATCCCTTTAGAAGAAGAGCTTGTTTTTTATAAAAGTAATAAGACAGATAGATGGTGGATTGAAATTCCATTTATTTCAAGCAGTAATAATAAGTTAAAGAAAAGTACGTTATTACCTTGCTCTTATGATGAGTATTTGATAGCGTGCAATCAGGAAATTCCTGAGAGATGGTGGAAAGCCCAGCGTAAAAACACAATATAATTTAGCGTTGAGAGGTGTCTAAATTTGTACTGATACGTTGTTTATGTAATTTACAAATATGTCTTTTATAAGACAAAACTTATTAAATTAAAAATAAATAGCTTTTTATCGATGTTTATAGTTTTTTATCGATAAAATATTTTTTTCTTAACAAATTTAATTTTAGTTTTGGACTATGGAATAAATAGTACTCTAAATAATTGTTTTATTAAAGAATAATAAATAGGTTTACGGACTTAATAATAATGAAAATATAATCCTAATTTATATGAAGAAGTTCATTGCATTTACGGCAATTTTAACCTTACTAATTGGCTGTGGTAAATCAAGCGACAAAGGAGAATTGGTTGGTGTTAAAGGAGCAAAATGGCATCCTGAAAAACCTTTTGGGATGACCTTAATTCCTGGAGGATCATTTATTATGGGAAAATCTGATGAAGATATTGCCAATGTTGGTGACGCAACAACAAAAACAGTTACTGTTAGATCTTTCTATATGGATGAAACAGAAATAACCAATAAAGAATACCGTCAATTTGTTGAATGGGTAAAAGATTCAACAATGAGGGTTAGATTGGCTATTTTAGCTGATGAAACAGGTGCAAAGGCAGGTGATGGTAAGGGAAAAGGGAAAAATGCTGGAAGCATTGGAGATTTTGCTTTTAATGATGCTGATCCTGAAAAAATGACCGCTTATGATAAATATATGTATGATAATTATTATAGTATTGGTACTGATGATGATCCCTATG
This sequence comes from Flavobacterium sp., assembly GCF_028712645.1. GTDB lineage: Bacteria > Bacteroidota > Bacteroidia > Flavobacteriales > Flavobacteriaceae > Flavobacterium. The sequence goes on from NZ_JAQTPQ010000057.1 coordinate 4,530, forward strand.
CTGGTAGAAAACTCAACCACAAGGTGAAACTAATTAAAGACACTAAATCTTATCCTGACGAGTATTATACAGAAGTTATGGATTCTATGTATTTGCCAATAGAGGAATCTTTCAATGGTTTAAGAACTATTGATGTAAATAAATTGAAATTCCGTTATTCATGGATGGATATTCAGGCAGCAGCTAAAGCTAAAGTTGGAAAAAGAAAAGATTTCATAAGAACAGAACAAGTAAAAGTATATCCTGATACTACTACATGGATTAAGGATTTCTCTTATTCTTATAATGAACCAATGCACAATGATTATTTTTGGCATCAAGCCTATGGTGATTATCCTGTGGTAGGTGTAAACTGGAATCAAGCAAAAGCATTTTGTGCTTGGAGAACACTAAATAAAAATAGCTATATAAAATCTAAAAAGAAAGGTCACGATTTGACAAATAATTTTAGATTACCTACTGAGGCAGAATGGGAATACTCGGCAAGAGGTGGCTTAGAATCTGCTACTTATCCTTGGGGTGGTCCTTATACCAAAAATGATAGAGGTTGTTTCCTTGCTAATTTTAAACCAATGAGAGGAGATTATGCAGCAGATCAAGCTTTATATACTGTTGAAGCAAAATCGTATGAGCCAAATGGTTACAATCTTTATAATATGGCTGGTAATGTTGCCGAATGGACTGACTCAGCATACGATCCAAATGCATACGAATACGTTTCTTCAATGAATCCAAGTAATATGGACACATCAAACAAACGTAAAGTGGTCCGTGGAGGTTCTTGGAAAGATGTGGCCTATTATCTTCAAGTAAGTACAAGAACTTTTGAATATGCAGATTCTGCAAGAAGTTTCATTGGTTTCAGAACCGTTCAAGATTATATGGGAACCCAAGCTACCGAAAAAATCAAGAAAAAAAAATAACTTAACCTAAATCAATCAATTTTAATCTAAAACACAAACATTATGGCATTAGTAAGTAAAAAAAATATGAATTTCGCCTACGGGATGGGAGCAGCAGTAGTAATTATTGGAGCTTTGTTCAAAATTACGCATCTTGAATTTGGTGTAATTACTGGAAATTTAATGCTTACCATTGGACTTATAGTTGAAGCAGGAATTTTTGCACTTTCAGCATTTGAGCCAGTAGATGATGAATATAAATGGGAAAATGTTTACCCACAACTACGTGATAAAAATGCTGCTCCAGGAAAAGTAGCAAAAGTTGAAGCACCTTCTGATGTTGAAGGAATGTTGTCTAAAAAATTGGACGCTATGCTTAAAGATGCTAAAATTGATGGAGAATTGATGGTTAGTTTAGGAAATAGTATCAAAAATTTTGAAGGGGCTGCAAAAAGTATTATGCCTACCGCAGATTCTATTGCATCGACTAAAAAATATAGTGAAGAATTGACTTTGGCAGCAGCCCAAATGGAATCTTTAAACAGTTTGTATAAAATTCAACTGCAAAGTGCTTCAAGAAATTCTCAGATAAATGACGAAGTATTGGAAAACAACATAAAATTAAAAGAGCAAATGCAATCATTGACAACAAACTTGTCTTCATTGAACAATGTTTATGGTGGAATGCTTTCTGCAATGAGTAACAAAGGATAATTAGTTTTTAACTATAACAAAAAAATACCTAATTATTAGAAAATATGGCAGGAGGAAAATTAAGCCCTAGACAGAAGATGATCAACCTAATGTACTTGGTTTTTATCGCAATGTTAGCATTAAATATGTCCAAAGAAGTGTTGTCAGCTTTTGGAATCTTAAACAAGAAAATAATTGAATCAAATTCAATCACCGATGGTAGAAACTCGGATTCATTCAGACAATTAGCTCAAAAAGCTCAAGAGCAACCGGGTCAATATGGTAAGAAAAAAATAATTGTTGAACAAATTAGAAAAATTTCTAAAGAATACTGCGATTATTTAGAAGGAATTAAGACGATAGTTACCAGAAAGACTGAGAAAGATGCTCAAGGTAACTATATGTACGAACAAATGGACAAAGGGGATTTGGTCGACAGATTGTTTTTTAAAGGTGAAAAACCTTCTAAAGAAGGAAAAGAGTTTTTGGATAGAATTAAAAATTATCCATACCAAATTAAGCAAATTGCAGGAAGTCAACTTCCTGAATTTGAAGTTAAAAAAATTGAAAAAAGATTTGAAACCAATCCAATTCAATCTAAAGAAGCAGGCGCAACTTTACCTTGGATAGATTATAATTATAAAGGATTTCCTTTAATTGCGACAGTTACTAAATTAACTCAATTGCAAGCCGATGTAAAAGCGACGGAAAGTGATGTAATGGCTTCAATGTTTCAGGCCGATTTGATTGCGGCGGCTTCCCTCAAAAGATACGAACCTATGGTTGTTCTTTCAAAACCAGTTTTCTTTCAAGGAGAAACCGTAACAGGTAAAGTTGTACTTGGTAAATCCGACCCAGATTTAATTGCTAAATCAGTTGTTGTTAATGGGATGAACGTGAAAGCGAAGGCAGGTCAAGCTGATTTTTCTTTTGGAGCAGGAAGCATTGGGAAACATCCCATAACTGGTTCTTTCAATTTTGATGAGAATGGCCAACCGGTTAATTTGCCAATAAAGCATGAATATGTTGTTGTTGAAAGACCTAAATCAGCAACAATTTCAGCCGATAAAATGAATGTAGTATATCGTGGAGTTGTAAACCCAATGACGATTTCATTTGCAGGATTATCACCTGATATGGTTTCGGCTTCAGCACCAGGATTGACACGTATTGGAAATTCAAGTTCATACACTATGAGACCGGGGACAGGAACTGAAGTGAAAATTAATGTTGTGGGTAAACTTCCTGATGGGAAAACTGTTCCAGATACAAAAGTTTTCAGAATAAAAGGGATTCCTAGTCCGACAGGGACAATTAGAGGAGAAACAGGTATTGTAAAAGGACCAAAATCAAACTTAGAAATTGCAACAATTGGAGCTAAATTAGAAGATTTTGATTTTGAAGTTGGTTTAGATGTTGTTGGTTTCAACTTAAAGGTAACAGGCTTTCCAACGGTTGTTGTTCCGGGAAATAAATTGAATGCAGCTTGTAAATCTGTTCTTTCAAAAGTAGGAAGAGGTGATCAGGTAACTATTTCTGAAATTAAAACTAAACTTGTTGGTGCAGGTAGTTATTTATTGCCAAGAACAGCAATAGTAATTTACGAAATACAATAATAAGGAGTTTGAAGGTAAAAATACTTCTATAACGTTTAATGATATTATGATGAATGCAAGAAATTTTTTAATAGTTGTTGTTTCCATTTTTGGTGGTGTGGCTTCCTATAGTCAAACTAATTTGCTGAATGCAAAAATACCCGAAGAAATTGGAATTAAGTCTGCTGCTCAGCTCATTTCAGATAATGACAAGCCTTTAGAATATGGTTATGTTGATGATAGAGATGTTTTGATGGGTAAAACCGTTTGGGAAATTATTGATTTAAGCGAAAGGATAAATTTTCCTTTATATTTTCCTATTGACACAACAAACATAGGTCCTGACAGAAGATCTTTGTATGATGTTTTGACTAAAGGAATTAGAAGTGGAGAAATTTCAGAAGTGTATTCAGATAGTTATTTTAATACTAAAAAATCCTATAAAGATATTCAAGCTTCATTAACTCGAATTGATACAACAGATGCTGGAAAAGAGCAAATAAACGCTGGACTACCTATATCACCAGAATACATTTTGAAACAAGATCTTACAGCTCAAGATGTAACACAATACAAAATCAAAGGATATTGGTATTTCGATATTCGTCAAAGCGAATTAAAATATAGATTGATTGGTATTTGTCCTGTTACACCTGATGTTTACACAATGAATAGTGACGAAAAAGATTATATCGAATTGTTTTGGGTATTTTTCCCAGCCTCAAGAGATGTTTTGCACGAAGCAAAAGCGTTTAACGACAAAAATTCAGCAATGCCTGTTTCCTTTGATCAAATTTTAAATTCAAGACGATTTAATGCAACAATTTATCAAGAAGAAAATGTTTATGGTGATAGAACTATAGAAAGTTATATGAAAGATAATGCACAAAATCAATTATTAGAATCCGATAGAGTAAAGGAAAAAATTCGTGATTTCGAAGAAAATATGTGGAATTATTAAATTTCAATTATCATAATAAAATCTTAAAAACTCTTACCAAAGGTAAGAGTTTTTTGTTGTCGTTCTAATTTGTATTTCAAAAATGATAGATTATTTAATAGTAGGTTCTGGTTTGGCAGGTATTTCGTTTTCCGAAGTAGCGTTAAAAAAGGGAAGATCTATTTTAGTATTGGATAATAATTCACAGAATTCTTCAAAAATTGCTGGAGGTTTGTATAATCCTGTAATTTTAAAACGCTTTAGCGAAGTATCTCAAGCTAAAGAACATTTGCTTGCAATGAATGAATTTTTTTCAGTTTTGGAAAAGAAATTAGATGCCAAAGTTGATGTGAAAATGCCAATTTTAAGGCGATTTTTTTCTGTTGAAGAACAAAATAATTGGTTTGCAGCTTCAGATAAACCTAATCTTTCTTCTTTTTTATCGACCAATTTAATTACTAAAAAGTATAAAGGAATTGATTCTCCCTTCGGTTACGGTGAAGTTTTGCAAACAGGATATGTCGATACTGCATTGTTGTTGAACAATTACAAAGATTATCTTAAAAAAAATCAACTATTTCGAGATGAATCTTTCGATTATTCTCTTTTGGAGGAAGAAGAAAACGGAGTTCGATACAAAGAGATTCAAGCAAGACACATCATTTTTGCGGAAGGTTTTGGTATGCACGCTAATCCTTATTTTAGTAATTTACCTTTAGACGGAACAAAAGGAGAATTGCTTATAATAAAAGCGCCACAATTAGATTTAAACGTAATTGTAAATTCAAGTGTTTTTATTCTGCCTCTTGGAGACCATTTGTTCAAAATAGGAGCAACCTATAACTGGAGTGATAAAACAGATTTACCAACCGAAGAAGGTAAAAAAGAATTGATCGAAAAAATAAAAGAAGTTATTCATTGCGATTTCGAAATTGTATCCCATTTAGCTGGAGTTCGTCCAACTGTAAAGGATAGACGACCATTAGTGGGAACATATTCAAATCACAATTCAATACATATTCTAAACGGTTTGGGAACACGTGGTGTGATGCTTGGTCCTGCTATGGCTAAAGCTTTATTTGACAACATAGAATATCAAACACCCTTAGAGAAAAGTGTTGACATTAATAGGTTTGCAAAAAACAAATGATTTATTTTTTAAAATTGGGATCATAAGAAATAAATATATTGATATATAAATTTCTTGACCATCGCAAAACAAATGGAAATAAAACAACATTGGATGCAATTATAGCAATAAATGTTGTTTTTAAATTAAAACCTAAAATCAAATTGCTTATGACGAATGTCGCCACACTTATTGCAACATTCAATCCGTAGCTAACATACATTGCTCCATAAAAGAAAGAAGGTTCGATTTGATATTTTAAACCACAATGATTGCATTTTTCATTCATTTTTAGCGTATTCGAAAAATGTAACGGATTTTTATCCAAATACATACTCTCATTCTGACATCTAGGACAACTTCCTGTTAAAATACTATTTAGTTTGGATCCTTTTTTTAACATTTGCAAAAATTTTCTGCGAAGGTACATTTTTGTACTTTTCTTAATGTAACATTAGTAACAAAAAACATGCTTAATATACACAATTTGTCCGTTTCTTTTGGAGGAACTTATTTATTTGAAGAAGTAACCTTTAGATTGGGAGCTGGAGATCGCGTAGGTCTTGTAGGTAAAAACGGTGCTGGTAAATCGACAATGCTCAAAATTCTTGCAAAGGATTTTGCTCCCGATTCTGGAGTTATTTCTCAAGAAAAAGAAGTTCGAATGGGATTCTTGCGTCAAGATATAGATTTTGAACAAGGGAGAACGGTACTTGAAGAAGCTTATGAAGCTTTCACGGATATTAAAAGTGTTGAAAAAAAACTTGAAGAAATCAATCATCTTTTAGTTACTCGAACCGATTATGAAAGTGAGGAATATAGCCAGATTATAGAAGACTTATCCGATTATACACATCGTTTTGAATTGTTGGGCGGTTATAATTATATTGGTGATACGGAGAAAATTCTTCTTGGATTAGGTTTCAAAAGAGAAGTTTTTAATGATCAAACCGACACTTTTTCTGGAGGTTGGCGAATGCGTATCGAACTAGCAAAACTTTTATTACAAGCTAATGATGTTTTGCTTTTAGATGAGCCCACGAATCACTTGGATATTGAAAGTATTATTTGGCTGGAGGGTTTCTTGCGCAATTATGCCGGAGTTGTAGTGATTGTTTCGCATGATAAAATGTTCTTGGATAATGTGACCAATAGAACCATAGAGATTTCCCTTGGAAAAGCTTACGATTTCAATAAACCGTATTCTGAATATCTTGAATTGCGTCATGAAATTCGTGAAAAACAATTGGCAACACAGAAAAATCAAGCCAAAAAAATTGAAGAAACTGAAAAGTTAATTGAGAAATTCCGTGCCAAAGCCTCCAAAGCCTCGATGGCGCAATCGTTGATTAAAAAATTAGATAAAGTAGAACGCATCGAAGTGGATGAAGACGATAATTCTGTGATGAATATTTCGTTTCCTCTTTCAAAAGAACCAGGTAGAGTGGTTGTTGAAGCCGAAGAAGTAACTAAAAAATATGGTGATAAAACTATTTTGAAAGACATTTCGCTTTTGGTCGAAAGGGGAAGCAAGATTGCTTTTGTTGGACAGAACGGTCAAGGGAAATCAACTTTTATCAAAGCCATTGTCAATGAGTTTGAATTTGAAGGAAATATCAAATTAGGACATAATGTACAATTGGGTTATTTTGCTCAAAATCAAGCGGAATATCTAGACGGAGAAATTACCTTGTTGCGAACAATGGAAGATGCAGCAACCGATACGAATCGTTCGAAAGTACGTGATATGCTGGGTTCTTTCCTGTTCCGTGGAGATGATGTGGAAAAGAAAGTAAAAGTACTTTCCGGAGGTGAAAGAAACCGTTTGGCACTTTGTAAATTGCTTTTGCAACCCATAAATGTTTTGGTGATGGATGAGCCAACGAATCACTTGGATATAAAATCTAAAAATGTGTTGAAAGCTGCCTTGCAAAAATATGAAGGGACGCTACTTTTAGTTTCGCACGACAGGGATTTTCTTCAAGGAATGTCAAATATTGTCTATGAATTTAAAGACCAAAAAATAAAAGAATATTTAGGAGATATCAACTATTTTTTGGAACAACGCAATCTTGAAAATATGCGTGAAGTGGAGAAAAAAGATACTTTAAAAACATCGGCTCCAAAGGAAAGTAATAAAACTTCTTATGAAGACCAGAAAAAAGGAAAAGCACTTCAAAATAAATTGAGTAAAGTTGAAAGTCAAATTAAACAATTAGAAAGAGACATTCAGAACGACGATAAAATGTTGGCTTCTAATTATGATAAACATATTGAAGACGCTAAGTTTTTTATGGCATACAACAAGAAAAAAGCCGACTTGGATAAGTTGCTTTTAGATTGGGAAGTCGTTCAAGAAGAGATTGATAATGCAGGTTTATGAAATAAGTCCAATCCTTTTTGAATGAGCAATGGCTTCGCTACTATTCGTAAAATAGCAAACAGCAACGTTCATACTTTCTAGATTCTTTAGTATTTTTATGACTTTTTCTTTCTCACACTTTCCCGTTTTTCTAATATAGACAGCTTTTATTGAAACGGGAAAAATTTTGCAAATGGCTTCATATAACAAAGGATCTTGTTGAGAATCATCACCCAATAAAATGTATTTTAGATTGGGATAAAACTCTAAAATGTGTTTTATTTTTTCGAATTTATGGTTATGACCTCCGCGTCCTGTCCAAAAAAAATCTTTAAGACTGGTCTTAATATCTTTGAGCAATAAAACGGCTTTGGGGAATTGGTGAATTTCAGTGAATTTTACGATGAAACGATACAAATTCCATTCACTGCTCGAAACATAAAAGAAGGCATTTTGTTCCTCATCATTATTTCTTCCTGAAAAACTTAAAGCTTGATAATGAGGAACAACATCATCATAAACTTTTCGGCTGTTTACATTTTTGAAAAGCAAAAAATATAATTTTTTAAATGGATTTAGTGAGTATGATACTAAAAAAGTATCATCAATATCCGAAATAATTCCTAGATTTTCCTTTTTTGGACGAATGTAACTTTCTTTTGTAGTTATTATCTGGTTTTCAAAAATAATACTTACTTGGTAATCAATCCATCCATAGGATTCTGTTTTTTCTAAAGGAACGCAGAACTTAAAATAACCATCAATTAGTGTCTTTGTGTGAATTTTTGTGTTTTTATAATCTAGATAAACATCGGCATTTGACTGTGTTTTAATTCTAAATAAACTGATTATTGAAGTAGCATTTTTGAAGCTTTTTTTTCTAAAGTCGTAATCTTTTTTTCGAGTTGGTTTAAAAACGTGTCCCATCACAATTAATTCCTGCTCATTGGCATATCCTCGATATAATTTTAAAATGGGCTTCATTGTCTGATGTTTTGAAGTGTCAATAAAATTAACTAAATTTAAGGGATAAATGAATTAAAATTTTGAAAAATAATGTAGTAATGGTTGTTAATCCTGTTTCTGGCAGCATAGATAAATCAGATTTTATGGAAGCTATAACAATTTTTGCGGCCAAAGAAAAACTAAATCTTGTTCGATATATAACTTCTGGCAAAAATGACATTCAAAAAGTTAAGCAACTTTATGAGAAATATAAGCCAGAAAGAATCATTATTATTGGTGGCGATGGAACCATAAAAATGGTGGCAGAAGCAATGGAAAACCAAGACGTGATTCTTGGAATTTTGCCAGCTGGCTCGGCCAATGGTTTGGCGGTAGATTTAGATTTAATGAAAACAGTAGATGAAAATTTAGAAATTGCTTTTTATGGAAAATATATCAAGCTGGATACAATTGATATAAATGGTAAAAAATGTTACCACTTAAGCGATTTGGGATTGAATGCGGAACTTGTTAAGAACTACGAAAACAGTCACGTTCACGGTAAATGGGGTTATTTATTGCAAGCATTAAACACTTTAATAGATCTTGGCGAACCTTTCTTGGCAACGATTACTGCCAATAATCAAATTATAAAGTCAGAAGGTCGAATGATTGTAATTGCCAATTCAAAAAAATATGGAACTGGAATAACGATAAACCCAAAAGGGGTAATGAATGATGGGAAATTTGAACTGGTGATTATTAAAAATCTAGATTTAATTACTTTTGGAAAAATCATTACAGGTAATATTTCTGAAAATTCCGAATATATTGAAATTATTTCAACAGATGAAGCAACTATTAAAACCAATATTCCGGTGAGTTTTCAGATTGATGGGGAATATTGTGGTGATGTAAAAAAACTAAATATCAAGATTGCTTCCCAAATAATTAAAGTAGCAGTTTCGTAGTCTTTTTGTAATTATTTAAAAGGATTTCGTTCTTGCCAAACCACTTCTGGATCTAGATAACAAAAAACTTTGTCGATTGCAAGATCAATAATCGAATTGTTGTGTTTCATAAATCCGAACATTTCTTGTGGTTTTGCTCCCACGGAACTCTTGATTTCGAGAGCAGTTCGAGCAAAAATAATTTCCTTGAAACCTTTGTTTATTGAGTAGGCAATCATATCATAAAGCATATTCAAATACAGCATTTTCTCTCGCTGAATAGTGTCGTCATAACCTAGGAAATAAGTATCCATCACCTCTCCATTTTTGATAATAGTATTGAAACCTATTAGTTTTTCGTCAAGGAAATATCCGTAAAAAAGAAACTTGTCTTTAAGCAATTCTTTAAAAGTTCTAAAATGGTTTTTTGGGAGAAAGAATGTATTAAAATGGGCGTTTTTTGCAACATGATGATACAAATTATAAATGGTTTCTTCATATTTTATAATGTCTTCTAGGTGCATTTTTCTTTTAACGATACCTTCTGATTTTTTTCGAGCACGCTTATATTGATCTCGGTATTTTTTTGACAATGCATCGATATAATCTTGCTCCGTTTTCCAATGATTTGGAATTTCAAAAAGCATATTGGGTTGAGTTGAAAATTGGTAGGAATTATGAAAACCAGCTAGTTGAAAGTTTGTAATTTCTTCTTTAGGAAAGTCTTTAAAAGTGGTTACATGAACTTTGAATCCCTTCTTTATAAAAAGAGCTTTTAACTGCTCGGAAGCGGTTTTTAAGGCTTTTAAAGCTTGAATTTCATCAATTTTCTCCGAGAAAAAGTAAGCGTTTTGTCCTGTTAGCATATTGTTTCCAATAATTAAAACATGAGAACAAAAGTTTTTGAAAATAATATTTCGAACGGATGTTTTTATACACTTATCTCGTTCTCCAAAAGATTCAAGTTTGTTGAGGTCTAAAAATTGGGACAGTGCAATTCCTACTAATTCCTTTTCATCGAAGAACCCAATAAAATGACAACTCATATTATTTGGAGCTGATTCCTCTAATATCTCTAGATATTCTTTGCTTAAAAAAATATTCTCCACGGCAAAAGCGTTCCAGTTTTTTGGAAGTTCATTTGTCGAGGAATATATTTCTATGGTTAATTTTCTATTCAATTTAAAAAAAAAATCGCTCCGCAAATGTAGAGCGATTTGATACTAATAAAATGTTAATATTACTTCCAGCCGCAAATTATTGCTCCCATTATGGTTAAAATAACTGTCCAATAACCTGCTTGTATTGCCATATATTTCCATGATTTTTGTTCGAATAATCCATTGATAGAAATGAGTGGAAGTGCTATAAATAAACCCGCAATAAAACCATGTAGAGCACCATGTTTATAGGTTCGAAAAGTTTCACCGTAATCTGCCATAAATGCGCGAAAGATGGTTTTGCTGACTCCACAAGTGTAGGTCCGCCAACTGCACTTATAACTCCTAATTGATGGATTACGATATTTTGCATCATAAATGCTATCATAAATGAATACACAAAAGTTAGCCCAAAAATTTTAATCATATTGCCTTTTTGAGCTTGTTCTTCGGTCATTCCGATTTCCTTCATCCAAATTGTACCAAAAACTTTTGGATTGTACCAAATAAAACCCACAACAAAACTTGAAAGTGCGGCCATTAAAACGGCCCATAAGTTAATTTCCATTTGAATTAATTTTATAGTTATACAACCAAATATAATAATAAAAATAATAACTTTAAATAGCATATTATGATGAATTATTTATG
>NZ_JAQTPQ010000058.1 GCF_028712645.1 Flavobacterium sp.
TCTATCGGGTCTGTTTCCCATTTCTTGTCTGTTTTGAGCAAAACCTGACATTCCAACAACAAGTAAAGCTGCAATCATTAATTTTTTCATTTTCTTATTTTTTTAAGTTATGGTTATAAGACTTGAACAGATTTTAAAGGTTTAATCTTTAACAAAAGTTTATTAATTGGCTTTTATTCTATCTACTTATAATATGACCTCAATCATATGTAAATTAAAATATTAGTTAGATATTTGGATTAATGTTATTAGAAAAATTTCACCAGTAAATAATCTCTTTAGCATTTTGCTAATAAAAAATAGAAATCTATTTCTTTTGTTTTTTAGGTGATAAAATTAATTTAACTTGACTACATTGTAGAAATTAAAAATATGAAAACTGATATTAAGAACCGGGAAGATATTGAAAAATTGATTAATTTTTTTTACGATAAAATTAAAAAGAATACTGAAATTAATTATTTTTTTAGCGATATAGCCAATGTGAACTGGGAAGAACATCTGCCTAAAATGTATGTTTTTTTTGAAAACATTTTGTTTTCAACTGGAATATATGATTTAAATCCGATGTTGAAACATAAAGAACTGAATGAAAAAAGTAGGATAAAGGAAGTTCATTTCAATCAATGGATTGTATTATTTGATAACTCTGTAGATGAACTATTTGTTGGAGAAAAAGCAGATGAAATAAAACGGAGGGTAAAAAACATTGCTACGATTCTGATGCATAAAGAGGTAAATTGAGTGATTCAAAATCAGGATATTTTTATCTTTTAGTAGAAATTTTCTAATAAAATATTTTGTGATTGATGATTTCTACTTTGTGACTTACATTCATTTTGGAAAAAGCTCGTATAACCGTTTCCACTCTTAATCCAGTGTTATTGGCAATTTCTTGTCGTGTATATGGAATTAAGATTTTCTCAGAACTGTTTCCTAGTTTTTTCTTATAGGAATTCAAAAATGCAATAATTCTATACTCTGGTTTTTGATTGATTATTTCTTTTGAAGTCTTTGATTTAGAATGAATTTTTTTGGCAAACAATACCAAAAAATATTTTTGGATTGAAGGATATTCGTCAATAATTTTTAAAAATTTATCCTTTGATAATTTTAATATAGTGCTTTCTTCAGTTGTAATTGCTTTTGACGGATAAGTTTCATCAATTAATAATGGTGGCTCTCCAAAACCATCTCCGATGTAAAAAAGACCTTGAGTAAACTCTTTACCTTCCTCATTTGAATTGTACATTCTGACACTTCCTTCGAGAATTTGATAGTAATAGTTGGCCACTTCGTTTTCATCAAAAATGACTTCATTTTTTTTGTATTTTTTTGCAACAGCACCCCAGGAATAAAGTAAATCTTGATCTATTTGCATGGCTGATTTAGAGGAGTTTATATATTTTTTGCAATTTATGTTACAAATACATATTACGACCACAAATTTATTTTTTTAAAATTATTAAAAATATGACTTAAATCATAAAAATATTTTTAATTGAGCTTATATTTGCAAAAGTGAAAAATACGATATTCATATTTGCATTATTTATGTTGCTAAAACCTTTGGTTCCGGTTTTAGAATATGCCGTTAATTATGAATATATTTCTAAAGTTCTTTGTGTAAATAAAGACAAACCAATGATGCATTGTAATGGGAAATGTCATTTAATGAAAGAACTTGCCAAAGCTTCTGAAAATGAAAAACCTATTTCCTCCGATAAAAAAATTGTATCTAATAACTTTGAAGTTTTGTTTTTCGAGGAAATCAAATCATTCGAAATTGCCCCTTTTTATTTTTACAAAAAACAAAAAACAACTAGCAACTATTCTAACTTATATTTTTATTTGAATAGTAAATCTGTTTTTCATCCGCCAACTTTCATTTCTTAATTTTTCAAGTTTTTAACTGACCTTTTCTCGATAAAATCTTTATCGAAAGGGTTTTTATTATCAAATTTATAAAAAAAATAAAATGAAATTTTTAAGAATATTACTATTGGTTTTAGTGACCATTATATCCTCGTGCTCTTCAAACAATGATCCAGCTCCTGTGGATGAACTAGACGGACTGACAAAGTTTAAAGAGATAACAAATTCTACTCACACCATAGAATTATACAAACACATGACAGGTTTAGAGCAAGGGTATAACGAAATTGCGCTAAAAATTAAAGATAACACAACGAATCAATACATTACAAATGCTACCGTTACTTGGATGCCTTTGATGCACATGACGATGATGACTCATTCTTGTCCTAAATCACCAGTGACAAAAGTCTCTACTGCTGGATCAGTATATCAAGGATATATTGTTTTTCAAATGGCTCAAAATGCTACTGAATATTGGGATTTAAAAATTGATTACACCATCAACGGAACTGCTTATTCTATGACTTCAGTTGTTGATGTTCCAGCGTCGGCAAAACAAAGAGTAACTACATTTACTGGTTCTGATGGAGTAAAATATATTGCCGCTTACGCAGATCCACATCATCCAGCAGTTGGATTAAATGATATGGTTGCAGGTGTTTGGAAAATGCAAGATATGATGACTTTTCCAGTTGTTGATGGATTTAAGTTGAAAATTGACCCAAGAATGCCAAGTATGGGAAATCACGGTTCGCCTAATAATGTTGATTTGACTCAAACGGGTGCTGGAGATTTATACAACGGAAAATTATCCTTGACAATGACTGGATATTGGAGAATTAACTTGCAACTTTTGAATGCTTCAAATGAAGTTTTGAAAGGGGAAGCAATTGTTGAGAATGATCCTTTAAGTGTAAGTAGCATTTACTTCGAAATAGAGTTTTAAATCATAAAAGGCTGTGTCAAAGTTTCAAACCTTTGGCACAGCTATTTTTACAATTTTCCAAAATGAAAAACTTTATATTTTTTATAGTATTGTGCTTTTTAATTCCAAATGGAATTATTGCACAAGAGAAAATCAAAGACACCATCGTTCCTAAAACGCTCGATGAAGTAATTGTAATTGGTAAAAAAGCACAATTATACCAAAAGCAATCCAAGCCATTAACTTCAATTGACGATTATTTGCAGCAGTCTGCTAAAGTTGATATGATAAAAAGAGGCGGTTATGCGTGGGAGCCAATCATCAATAGTATGGCAACTGAAAGAACTTTGATAACCATCGATGGAATGCGGATTTTTGGAGCTTGTACTGACAAAATGGATCCAATTACTTCCTATATAGAAGTTTCTAATTTATCCGAAGCTACCCTGAAATCAGGGCAACAAGGTGCTTGTCACGGTGCAACTATTGGTGGTTCGATTGATTTGAAAAGAAACCGAAGTGAATGTTCAGATTTGGGTTGGAACGCATCAGTAAATACGGGTTTTGAAACGAATAGCAAGCAAAAAATCTTCGGTTCGGCCGTTAGTTATGCCAATAATTCATTTTATATCGACACTGATTTTATGTTTCGTGATGCCGATAATTATACTGCGGGAAATAATCAAGAAGTTTTGTTTTCGCAGTTCAGGAAATTCAATATTTCAACAACTTCCGGATTTTCTTTCGATAAAAATAAATTATTAGAAGCTTCGATAATCTATGATAAAGCAACTAATGTGGGTTATCCGGCATTGCCAATGGATGTTTCTTTGGCAGAAGCCTTAATCACTTCTTTGAGGTTTGAAGTTGTTCCAAAATCTTTTACAATCGAAAATTGGGAAACCAAAATTTACTATAATACCATCACCCACAGAATGGATGATACCAAGCGACCTTTTGTTCCTATCCACATGGATATGCCAGGATGGAGCGATACTGCTGGATTTTTTTCAAAGTTGAAAGGAGTTTCCGGAAAGCATCATTTTCTGGCTGATTTGAATTCGTTTTACAATCATTCTATTGCCGAAATGACAATGTATCCAGCTGATTCCAACGAAAAATTGATGTTTATGTACACTTGGCCAGACGTGAAAACGATGTATTCAGCCTTTTTTTTAGAGGATAATATTGCCTTGAATTGCCATTCGAGTTTGAAATTTTCGACAAGCTTGGCAAACCACTATAACAAAGTAGCTAGCGAATTTGGATTAGAAAGTATGCGAATTTTTTATCCCAATATGAAAGACAGCAAAAACCGAATTTTACCAAGTATTTCTTCTAATTATTCTTATGATGAAAATGGATTTTCGTATGGTTTTGGTTTGGCTTTTGGTGAGCGTGCTCCATCGGTTTCTGAAGGCTACGGATTTTATTTATTCAATAGTTTTGATCGTTATGATTACATAGGAAATCCAGAGTTGAAAAACGAAAATTCAATTGAAGGGAATGCTTCACTTGGCTATAAAACTGAAAAATGGAGTGCGAAAATGTCGTCTTCCTATTTTCATATTTCCAATTATATTGTGGGAAAACCAGACACTACTTTAATCCCGATGACAATTGGCGCAAGCGGAATAAAAATTTACACGGCTTTGGATTATGCAACAATTTTTAACACAGATTTGAATGTAGAATATCAACTTTCAACTGATTTTAAATGGAAAGGACAACTGGTTTATAGTTACGGAAAAGATTTTGAAAGCAAGAATTTGCCTTTCATAAGTCCGTTGCGATATTCGTCTTCCTTGAGTTATAATAAAGAAAAATTTTCGACAGAAATTTCAGTTCAAGGTAATGCAACCCAAACTCAATTCAGCCCTTTTTATGGTGAAGATAGAACGCCTTCTTTTGCAATTTTGAATTTAGATTCGGGATATTCGTTTCATTGGGACAAAAACAAATTGAATTTGAGAGCAGGAATCGAAAATGTTTTGGATACTTATTATTCTACTTTTTCAGATTGGAATAACATTCCTAGAAAAGGAAGAAATTTCTTTTTGAACGTAAATTTTAGTTATTAAACTAAATAAGGTTTATTTTTTTTACAGACCTAACAGGTTTTTAAAACCTGTTAGGTCTAAATTAGAAGAATATAATGTATTTTAAACTATTGATTAATAGCGTTAATCTTTACAAAACCACCACGATTTTCAATCCTTTCAATAGATTGCTGAACGATTAATTGACCAATAATTATCAAGTTATACAATTCCCATAAATTGGCTCTAACTTGATAATTTTTTATTTTTTCTTCGATTTCATTTTGCCAGACATTCAATTGATTTTTGGCTTTAATTAGGTCAGTATCATTACGAACAATTCCTGCATTTTGTCGCATCAAAAGTTGTAATTCAGCTTTCATTTTATCGTTATATTCATCATTAACGACTGGTTTTTCAGATACATTCCAATCAGAAACTTCTCCAGTAAATTGGCTTTTTTCGAAAGAAGTCTTGGCTAAATAATTATAGATTTTATCAGAATAAACTAAGGCTTCTAACAAGGAATTGGATGCCAATCTATTCGCTCCGTGCAAACCTGTTCGCGAACATTCGCCACAGGCAAACAAATTTTCTATTGAAGTTTTTCCGTTTTTATCAACCACAATTCCTCCACAAAGATAATGTTGAGCAGGAACTACAGGAATCCAATCTTTTGCAATATCAATTCCAATACTTTTGCAACGTTCGTAAATCATTGGAAAATGCTTTTTAAAAGCCTCCATATCTAAATGGGTACAATCTAAATAAACACAATCATCTCCGCTTTTTTTGAGTTCCAAATCGATGCTTTGAGAAACAATATCACGCGAAGCCAAATCGCCTCTGGAATCGTAATCGGGCATAAATCGATGACCGTTTTTGGTTCGCAAATAAGCACCGAAACCACGAACAGCCTCCGAAATTAAAAAAGAAGTTCCAGTCGATGCATCATATAAAGCAGTAGGGTGAAACTGGATAAATTCCATTTCCTTGATGTTTGCTTTTGCTCGGAAAGCCATTGCAATTCCATCACCTGTTGCGATTACTGGATTTGTGGTATGACCGTAAAGATGACCAATTCCACCAGTGGCAAGCAAGGTAAAATCAGATTGAAAGGTGAGTATTTCGTTTGTTTTTTCATCTAAAACATAAACACCCAAACATCGATTATTTTTAGTAATTAAATCAATTGCTAAATGGTAGTCTAAAACTGTAATGTTCTTTTTTTGGTGTACTTGACCTAAAATGGCACGTTCAATTTCTTGACCAGTTTGATCTTTATGGTGAACAACTCTATTTTCAGAATGGCCACCTTCTTTGCCTAAATCTAAAGTTCCTTCACCATTTTTATCGAATTTTGCGCCCCATTCAATGAGTTCTTTTAATCGTTTTGGACCTTCGGAAATAACCATTTCAACGACTTCTTTATCACATAAACCGTCGCCACAAATAAGTGTATCGTTTATATGTTTTTGGTAGGAATCGCCAACTTTATCAGTAACTATGGCAATACCTCCTTGGGCATATTTAGTATTAGAGTCATCAACATTTGCTTTAGTAACAATGGTGACTTTTTTGTCGGGGAATTGCTCCGCAATTTTTACTGCAAAAGTCAATCCTGCAACTCCGGAACCTATAATTAAGTAATTAGTTTGGATCATTATTTAGATAATTCAAGCATTCGTTCAATAGGAATCAGTGCTTTTTTCATAATATCGGCAGGAACGTTAATTTCCGGACTTTCATTGAGTAAACAGTCATATACTTTTTGCAGTGTATTCATTTTCATATAACCACATTCGCTGCAAGCACACGTATTATCTTCTTCTGATGGTGCTGGAATTAATATTTTATCAGGGACTTCTTGTTGCATTTTATGAAGAATTCCTGCTTCGGTGGCAACGATAAATTTCTTGCTTGGGTCTTTTTTTACAAACTCAATCATTCCAGCTGTCGAACCTATGTAAGCAGCTGTTTTTAGAATATGAGTTTCTGATTCTGGATGTGCAATAATTTTTGCATCGGGATTTTCTTTATAAAGAGCGATCAATTTATCTAATGAAAAAGCTTCGTGAACCACGCAAGAACCATCCCAAAGCAACATTTTACGTCCCGTTTTTTCGATGATATATTTTCCTAAATTTTTATCTGGTGCAAAAATAATTGGCTTGTCTTTAGGAATTGACTCCACAATTTTTACTGCATTAGATGAAGTGCAAACTATATCTGTCAAGGCTTTCACTTCGGCAGAACAATTCACGTAAGTAATAACAATATGATCGGGATGAGCTTCAGTAAATTTTTTGAATGAATCAGCAGGACAAGATTCAGCAAGGGAGCAACCTGCTTTCAAATCAGGAAGAATTACTTTTTTTGTTGGGTTCAAAATTTTTGCTGTTTCTGCCATAAAATGGACGCCTGCAAAAAGGATAATATCGGCATCGACTTTCATAGCTTCTTGCGATAATCCCAAGCTGTCACCAACATAATCTGCTACATCTTGAATATCGGCTTCTTGATAATAATGCGCTAGAATAACTGCATTTTTCTCTTTTTTTAATTCCAATATTCTTTCTTTAAGACTTTTCATTCTCAATTTATTTTAATTTCTTGTGAATACTATTTTTTGATATGAACCAGTAAAAAATAGTGTAGCAAAGATACACTTAATTTAAAAAAATAATAACCTTTATTGTACTTGTCAATATCCTGTTTTTGAGTGAAAGAAAAACCTTAAAAGCATAAGAATGTTTTGTTAAACGAAGAGATGGTATGATAATTATCAGGTTTTTATTGCGGGCTTTCACTATATTTGCGGCTTATGTTTTAAACAAAATATTTTAGTGCATGACAACAAAAAAACAATTACATACTTTTCACATTCCAGTTATGGGATTGGCTTTCACTATTGATAGTCCCATTCGAGTGGCAAATTATGGAATATCATCAGTAATTTCGATTGCAGATGATGAACTCATTGAGAAAATGAGAGCTTTTTACAGCGAAAAATTCGATATTCCTTATCATGAAATTACTCAAAAAATACACGATTATCGTGCCGAAAGAATTGCTTCTTATTTGAATTTGGTTGATAAAATTGTAAAAGAAAAATTCGAAAATTTCAAGACTGAATTGGCTGAAAGCAAACAAGCTTTGGAAAATTATATCGCAATGTTGCCTAACAAATCCGAAATTAAAAAAGGATTGCAGCATTTAATGGAAGACGGAATTGCTTTTAAGGAAAATATCAAAAAATATCTCGAGGATAATCTTTCTGCTGGAGAAATTGATGTGAATATTATGACCAAATTGGATAAGGATAATTTCATAAAAGACGAACAATTGCCAGTTGAGTTTAATGATGCACACGCTGCGCTTCGTGGGTTTGCCAATAGTGATTTGACTTCTTCGGTGGTACTTTCTGCAGGAATGAATCCAAGATTATTCGCTTACTTTGAAAATTTCCCAGCCTTTTTTCCTGATTTTAATAATAATTTAAAAAAGAAAATTATCTTGAAAGTGAGCGATTTTCGTTCGGCAATGATTCAAGGGAATTTCTTGGCTAAAAAAGGACTTTGGGTTTCAGAATATCGAATAGAATCTGGACTAAATTGTGGTGGACATGCTTTTGCAACAGACGGTTATTTATTGGGTCCCATCTTAGAAGAATTTAAACAGAAAAAAGATCAATTAGTTCAATCAGCACACGATTTGATGGTGAAAGCTTTAGGTCAAAAAGAAATGTATATTCCTGAAAATCCATTGGATTTAAAAATTACTGTTCAAGGTGGAGTAGGAACTTCGGAAGAACATAATTTTTTATTGGAACATTATAATGTAGATTCTGTAGGCTGGGGAACCCCATTTTTATTGGTTCCAGAAGCGACTTCAGTTGATACAGAAACAAGAGAATTGTTAATCAATTCCAAAGAAAAAGATTTGTATTTAAGTCATATTTCTCCTTTGGGAATCCCTTTTAATACTGTAAGAGGTACAACCAATGAAATCATTAAACAAGGACGTATTGATGATAACAAGGCAGGAAGTTCTTGTCCGAAAAAGTTTTTGGCATTAAGTAAAGAATTTGGAGCTGGAGGAATTTGCACTTCATCTAAGAAATATCAAGATGTAAAATTAGAGGATTTAGAAGCTATAAAAGATACCGTATCGGCTGAGATTTTTGATAAGATGAAGTTTGATATTACTGAAAAAGCTTGCCTTTGTGTGGGCTTGGCTAATGCTGCCTATTTAGAAAACGACATTGAAATAAAAGGACAATCACAAGGCGTTATTATTTGTCCTGGACCGAATATGGCTTATTTTGACAAAGAAGTTTCGTTATCTGAAATGGTAAAACATATTTATGGTAATGCAACTGTGATGACGGATGAAAATCGTCCGAATCTATTTGTTAAAGAATTGAAAATGTATATCGATTATTTGATGAACGAAATCAGTGAAGCAACAGCTGATTTGACTGCGGGACAAATAAAAAAATGGAATGCTTTCAAAAATAATATGATAGAAGGAATAGGGTTTTACCAAAATTTATTCTCCACTTCAAATTATTTTGAAAACAGCTTGAATGCTATTCAAGAGCAACTTGAATTGTATAAAGCAAAAATTCTTGAAATTAAGATTCCGGAATTAGTGGTGGCATAAAATTTCAAATTTATATAAAAGGAGCTCGTTTAATTTTTTAAGCGGGCTTTTTTTTAGGACTAATTGATTTAACAATACCTGTGATATTGACTCTTTTGTTTTTTGGATTTATACCTTAGTCGTAATATTTTAAATTAGTTCTATTCTCTTAAAATAATTTTTATAGTTGGAGTGGATAATTTTTCGCAATCAATTCTATTGATAGAACGCTCCAATTTTGAAAGAGTTTCTACATCATTTTTGAAATATTGGATGTAATAATTGCCTGAGTATTTCTTGTTTCCTAAAAAGATAATCATTTCTTGCAAGTCTTTTTCGCTCAACAAATCAGAATGATAGGTTGTTCGAACTTCAAATGGAGCTCGGGATTCTACCACCAAATCTAGTGTTTTTTCAAAAGAATCGTATAAATCGGATTGGGTAATAGATTGAAATTTTGATTTTGGTGCCTTATAATCCAAAGCAATGTAGTCAATTTTATTTTTGTTTAGCAATTGTTGCATTACATCAGGCGAACTTCCGTTGGTGTCAATTTTTACCAAAAAACCCATTTTTTTGACTTCGGCAATCAATGGAATTATATTTTTGTGCAAGACACATTCACCACCGCTAAAAACAACGGCATCCAATAAGTTTTTTCGGGAATGTAAAAAAGTAAGTATTTTTTCGAAAGATAGCGTTCCTTTTCCACGAATAATTTCGGGATTATAGCAATATAAACAGCGCATATTGCAGCCTGCAAACCAAAGAATGCAGGCTGATTTATGCGGATAATCTAGTAAAGTGAAAGGAGTTAAGCTGTAAATGGGCTTACTAGCATTTTCCTTCAGTGAAATGAGTTCGTTGTTTGTGTTCACCTTTTTTGCCAATATTAAAACTTTCAACGGGTCTATGATAGCCCATTACACGTGTGTAAACAAGACATTTGGTTCTCAAATGTTGGTTTTGCTCTAGGATAGGATTTGTTTTAGTTTCTGTTTTCATATGTTTTTTAAGTTTAAAATTCTTTAAAAGTTTAATGTTGTTTTGACTTTTCTCTTTTTAACTTTTCAAATTCAATTAGAGCATCATCACATTTCGGGCAATATTCGTGTTCGCCATTCAAATAACCGTGAACGGGGCAAACACTAAACACTGGCGTCACCGTGATATAAGGTAATCTGAAACTTGAAACTACTTTTTTAACAAATTGCTTACACGCTTCTGACGAACTCATTCTTTCGCTCATATACAAGTGTAAAACGGTTCCTCCTGTGTATTTACATTGCAATTCGTCTTGCAACAGCAAGGCTTCAAAAGGGTCTTCAGTATAATCAGCTGGGATTTGAGAACTATTGGTATAATAAATATTCTCATCTTGTCCCGCTTGGAAGATATTTGGAAAACGTTTTTTGTCTTCTTTGGCAAAACGATAGGTGGTTCCTTCGGCTGGTGTGGCTTCAAGATTGTATAAATTGCCAGTTTCTTCCTGAAATTCTTTCATTCGACCACGAATATGATCCAGAATTTCCGAAGCAAAATCAATTCCTGTCGAAGAGGTTACTGTATCTTGCTTTCCAGAAAAATTGACAATCATTTCGTTGATTCCGTTGACACCAATGGTTGAAAAGTGATTTCTGAAATGTTGCAAATAGCGTTTGGTGTAAGGATACAAACCTCGGTCGTACATTTCCTGAATGAATACTCGTTTTTTCTCTAAAGTCGATTTTGAAATGTATAAAAGTTTATCCAATTGTTTGAATAATTCCTCCTTGTTTCCTCTGTATAAATAACCCAAACGAGCCATATTGATAGTTACAACGCCAATACTTCCAGTCATTTCGGCACTTCCAAAAAGACCGTTTCCTCGTTTTAACAATTCGCGCAAATCGAGTTGCAAACGACAACACATACTACGAACGGCATTCGGTTTATAAGCACTTTCGTTTTCTACTTTATTGCCGTTTTCGTCCAATTTGTACTGGCTTCCAATGAAGTTTTGGAAATAAGACGAACCAATTTTTGCGGTGTTTTCGAAAAGTAAGTCGGTGTTTTCACCATCCCAATCAAATTCTTCGGTAATATTCACTGTCGGAATCGGGAAAGTGAAAGGTTGTCCGTTGGCATCGCCTTCAGTCATTACTGTATAATACGCTTTGTTAATGAGGTTCATTTCCTTTTGAAAATGCTCGTAACGCAAATCGGTTACTTTCGCAACACCACGTTCTTGCGCTCTAACTAAAAGGTCGTGATTGAAATTATTTTCGAAAAAATGAAAATCGTTTTTCGTTGGAATTTGGGTTTTCAAATCTTCAGGAACTACCCAATCCAAAGTGATATTCGTGAAAGGCGATTGTCCCCAACGTGCAGGAACATTCAAATTATAAACAAAACTACGAACGGCTTTCAACACATCATCAAACGACAAATCATCTTTGAAAACATAAGGTGCCAAATAGGTATCGAAGGAACTGAAAGCTTGTGCTCCAGCCCATTCGCTTTGCAAAATTCCAAGGAAATTTGCCATTTGCCCCAAAGCTTCTCTGAAATGTGATGGTGCTTTGCTTTCGACACGACCGCGAATTCCGTTGAATCCCTCGTTCAATAAAACACGCAAACTCCAACCAGCACAATAGCCTGTTAGGCAATCTAAATCGTGAATGTGGACATCGCCATTTCTGTGGGCATAACCTTCTTCCTTGGTATATACTTTGTCCAACCAATAATTAGCAATGATTTTTCCAGCAACATTATTTACCAAACCTGCATTAGAATAAGAAGTGTTTGCATTAGCATTGATGCGCCAATCGGTTTGCTCGATATATTCTGCTATGGTTTGTGAACTGTCAACATAAGTCGTGTCATCATTGATGCCTTCAATATGCTCCCGTTGCAATTTTCGGGTGTGACGATATAACATAAAAGAACGCATCACTTCAAAATACTGTTTTTCGAAAAGGCTTTTCTCGATTAAATCCTGAATTTCTTCGACCGCCCAAGTCTCTTTAGATTGCAATCCTTGGATGACATTTTCAAAAACACTTTCGTCGAATGCTATGGAAGCACTTTGGAAACTTTTTGAGATAGCATCTTCAATTTTGAAACTTTCAAACGGCTTGTAATCTCCGTTTCTTTTGATAACGTACTTTTCCATAGTAATGATTATTTTGGTTTTATATTGGTTGGTTGTTGTTTATTCTTCGTTCGAGAAAAATTTCTCTAAAGCCTTCGCTTTCGGAAACAGAATGTTGCTTTCTAAATGAATGTGTTTGTGTAAATCCTGTTCAAATTCCTCCAACATTGCGAAAGTTACTCGATACGTATTGCAAGCGTCTTCTGGAAGCGTGTAATTATTAGTTAATAAAGCAATTTTCCTGAAACGTTCTCCTTCATTGTCGTGTTCGTTCATCATTGCAGCAATGGGATTTTTTATTGTTTCAAAAAGAGGTTGCCCAATAGAACCGTGACTTTTTGTAGCTTGTATCATTTCTTTGATAAATGGAAATAAAATCAATTCCTCCTTTTTCATATGCGGAGTTAGTTCATCTGCGCAATCTTTGAAGAGTTCTTTGATTTCAAATAATTCAGGATGATTGCTTCCGTGAACGCTGCACAATTTGTCTAAAAACTGAATCAACAGAGGTGTTTTTTCTTCAATAAAACGGTGGTGAGTTTTGTCAATATAATTAATTAATAAATCTAAGGACCATGAGTTGAAATCAATTTCGGTGTCATTTTTTGTTAACAAAACTGCATTTAATTCATTCAATAAGTTGGCTTCATTTATATTCTTTTTGGTGCAAACTTCTTCGATTGTTCTTTGTCCTTTGCAACAAAAATCAATACCATATTTTGAGAAAATGGCTGCCGTTCTATAATCTTTAGCGACAAAATCTCCAATCGTAGTTTTTTCTTGTAGGTTCATAATTTAGATTTTAATAGAGGTTAAATACCAATACTTTAGGGTGTTTTTTGGGGATATTTTACTGACTATAATTTTACAGATTTATAATTTTATTTAATATGATTTAAATCATACTTCATTTTTTTTATCATTTTTTTATTAACAAATGTTCATAAAAAAAGGAACTCAATTGAGCTCCTTTTTTATATCTGGAAAACCCGACAGGTTTTTAAAACCTGTCGGGTTTGTTAAACAATATTATCCCGCTAATTCCACTACTTTACTTTCTCCAACTAAACTCACTTTCACCAAGCCGTGTTTTGCTAATCCTTTCATAGCGGCGTCCCATTTCTTGCCACTCAAATCTGATTTTATTTTCAAAACACCCAATTCCATTTTGTTGCTATTGGTTTGTAAAAGTGCGAGGATTAATTTTTCATCGTCCAATAATTCAATTTGAATTTGTTTTTTCTCTGGACGCATTTGAGGAAACAGCAACACTTCTTGAATAGAAGAATTATTAGTTAAGAACATCATCAATCTGTCCATTCCAATTCCTAAACCAGAAGTTGGTGGCATTCCATATTCTAAAGCTCTCAAGAAATCTTCGTCAATGGTTCCGTTGGCTTCATCATCTCCTTTTTCGGATAATCGCATTTGTTCTTCAAAACGTTCCCGTTGGTCAATTGGATCATTCAATTCCGAATAAGCATTCGCCACTTCTTTACCGCAAACCATCAATTCGAAACGTTCTGTCAAATCTGGATTGTCACGATGTTGTTTACAAAGTGGCGACATTTCCTTTGGATAATCCGTGATGAAAGTGGGTTGAATATAATTTCCTTCACATTTGGCACCGAAAATCTCGTCAATCAATTTTCCTTTTCCCATTGAGGCATCAACGTCTATTCCCATTGCTCTTGCAGCTTCGAATAATTCGGCTTCGCTTTTGCCGGAAATATCAAAACCAGTAAAATGTTTGATAGAATCCGTCATTGTAACTCTCGCATACGGCGCTTTGAAGTTGATTTGGTGTTCGCCAAAAGTTGCATCGCTGGTTCCGTTAACTGCAATAGCACAATGTTCCAATAAATTTTCGGTAAAATCCATCATCCAGTTGTAGTCTTTGTAGGCTACATATATTTCCATAGCGGTAAATTCCGGGTTGTGCGTTCTGTCCATTCCTTCGTTACGGAAGTTTTTCGAAAACTCATACACGCCGTCAAAACCACCAACAATCAATCTTTTTAAATACAATTCATTCGCAATTCGCATATACAACGGAATGTCCAGTGAGTTGTGGTGCGTGATAAAAGGTCTCGCTGCAGCACCACCAGGAATGGGTTGCAAAACGGGAGTTTCCACTTCTAAATATCCTTTGTCATTAAAGAAAGAACGCATTGCATTAAACATTTTTGTTCTCTTGATAAACGTTTCTTTCACGTGGTCGTTCACCGTTAAATCCACATAACGACGACGATATCTTTGTTCCGGATCCGAAAAAGCATCGTGTGTTTTTCCGTCGGCATCCGTTTTTACAATTGGAAGCGGTTTCAAGGCTTTCGCCAAAACTGTCAAACCATAAACGTGAACCGATATTTCGCCCACTTGAGTTTTAAAAACCGTACCACGAACCCCAATGAAATCGCCAATATCCAACAGTTTTTTGAAAACTACATTGTACATTGTTTTCTCTTCATCAGTCGAAATGTCATCTCTAGAAACATAGATTTGAATGCGTCCTTCGGCGTCTTTCAACTCGGCAAATGAGGCTTTTCCCATAATTCTTTTTCCCATCAAACGACCGGCTAGAATCACTTCTTTGCCTTCAAACTTTTCGAAATCGGCTAGGATTTCGCTGGAATATGCGGTTGTGATAAATTCGGTGGCAGGATAAGGTTCAATGCCTAAGTTGCGTAATTCTGTGAGTGCTTCTCTACGAAGGATTTCTTGTTCGGATAATGCCATTCTGTTCTGATTTTAAGAGTGCAAAGATAAAGTTTTTGTTTCAAGTTCAAAGTTTAAAGTTTAAGGTTTTTTTGGAGCTTTTTCCAGCTTTCCGTTGCAATCTTTTTATTTTTAAAGGAAAAATAAAAAGGATTTTCACTTCAATCTGGGCTAAAAATCCTAGTTATTGATTTATATTTGGCCAAAACAAACTCTAAAATCTAACGAAACTTGAAAAACAGAATATTCTCCGTCCTTATTACAGCAATCCTATTTGCAAGTTGTCAAGTCACAGAAACTATTCATTTAAACAATGATGGAACGGGAAAAATTGAAATAATCCAACTCCGTGATGAACAAAGTTATATGCAATTGGCTGGTGAAAATTATTCAAAAGAAGAGAAATTTGTGGATACAACTTATATTTTCAAGGATTTTATAACCAACTGTTCAGAAACATTTTCGACACTTACTCCAACGGAAAAGGCCGTATTTCAAAA
>NZ_JAQTPQ010000059.1 GCF_028712645.1 Flavobacterium sp.
CTAATCAAAAAATATTAAAAATTACGGTTTTACCGTAAAACAGGTATTTTTTACTCGATTAAATTGCAAACAAAAAAATGCAATTTTCTTTTGTACTTATCGACGATTCTGAGTATTCGACCGCTACATTGAAGGCACTAAAAAATTATGAAGACTTTTTGTGTGTTGCTATTTGTAATTCTAAAACAGAAGGAATTAATAAGATTCTTGAATTGAAACCTAATATTGTATTTTTATCTATTGGCAATACTTTAATAAGCCAATCCTATTCTTTTTCATTGATTAGTGAATTGCACGAATATTTAGTTGATTTACCCACAATAATTGTTTTGAGTACTACTAAAGAAGCTGCTTATGAAGCCTATCAACGAGGAGTTTCTGGCTATTTGGTTCAACCTATTGATGAAATCGATTTACAAAAATGCTTGATGCGCTATCAAAAAACACATAAGTCGCTTGCAGCCAAAATTTCGATTAAATCGAATGGGGATTATCATTTTATCAACCCCAATGATATTATTTATCTGAAAGCTGATAATAATACAACCGATTTTTATTTGAAAAACGGAAAAGTTATTTCGGCTTTTAAAACATTGAAGCATTTTGAACAACTACTTCCTTTTTATTTTTTTAGAATTCACCATAGTTATTTGATTAATATCGACTATGTGAGCCGCATTAATTTGGGCAAATGCAACTGCTACTTAGATAATAATGAAATCATTTTGCCCTTTTCCAGAACCTACAAAGACAATATTGACGCTATTTTGGTTCGTATAACTTAAGCCGAACTTGTAAGTTATTCTCAAAACCCTACGGATTACTCTTATTGGTGTGCGGATTACTAAAGGCTGTCCAAAAATATCTTTTGGAATAGTGGCAATATCTACATTTAACCATTGAAAAATTAAAGCTTTAATCGCTGTTTTAAGCTAGGGAAAGACCTTAAAACAGCACTGCAAAAGACTTCCCTTCTTTTCAGAAAAATCAATACGTCGTTGAGCCCAGAAGGTTCGGCCAGGACTCTTTTTATCAATTTTTAAAAATGATTTTTTATGAAACCAAAATTTTTAACCCAACTTTTTTTATTAGCCTTTGTTAGTCTTTCTTTATACTCTTGTACTGCTGATTCTGTGACCGACACTAAAAGTCAAGCTACTGAGGTTACACCTAGCAATCCCAAAACACCAACTGATGTTTCTTTGGAAGAAATTAATACTAAACCTAAATAAAATCAACTAAAAATACTTTTTAAGGCCATATCGAATATGGTCTTTTTTTTGTTTATTTTTGAATAAAAACTTTTGAAAAATACAACTCTACTTTTTTTTCTCTTTTTTGTAATAGGTTCTTGTACAAAGCCTAAAGTTGCAAATCTTTCTTCACAATTATTTGAAAAAAATAGTTATAAAACATTGAATCAAGACAAAAAGTTGGTCTTTTTAGATTCTTTAAATTCATCTTTAAGCTCATTAAAAAATGATACACTTACTCGAAATTTTTTATTTGATTTATCTGCAGAGTATTATTATTTGTCTGAATCATCAAAATCATTAGCCGTTTGTCAAAAAGTATTAAAGTTGTCTGAACATACGAAAGATACAATGGCAATAGCCAAGAGTTTTTATTATATAGGCGATACTTATGAAGTCAAACAAAAAGACAGTGCATACTATTATTATCATCAAGCCGAAAAGCTTTATCGCTTATTGAATAACCAAGAGATGACAGGGAAAATGCTGTTCAACAAGGCTTATGTGTTATTTTATGAAGGTAACTTTCTGGAAAGCGAAATACTACTTTCAAAAGCTTTACAATTATTAAAAAATAGTGAAGATAAAAAACTGCTTTTTTCTAGTTGTACTTTAATGGGTTCTACTCTTTCAAGATTAGAAGAATATAACAATGCCGAAAAGTATTATTTATTGGCAAAAAAAGTTTTGAATCATTTATTAGAAAATGATGTTGTATTTGTTAAAAACAACAATTATAAAATTTCTGTATCAGTAAAGCTTGCTGAAGTCTATAGAAAAACTGCACAGTATAATAAGGCAATACAAGAATTAGAATCTATAATGAGTCCAACATTAAAAAAAGATTGGCCAACTTATTATGCTACTATTATTGGTAATTTGGGTTATACCAAGATGAAAAGCGGCAATCTTTCAGGGGTTGAAAAACTTTTGAAAGAGGCATTGGACATCTCCAGAAAAAATAGTAATGAAGCGAGCCAAATTTATAAGTTGTCCTATTTAGGAGAATATTATGCTGTAGTACGAGACACGTTACACTCTATAAGCTACCTAAAACAATCTTTGCAATTGGCAGAAAAGCTACAATCGAGTGATGATATTAAAATAAGTTTGAAATTATTGTCTAAAATAGATTATCGGAATAATTCTTTTTATAACAAAAGATATATTGATATTAGCGATAGTCTAACAAAAGTGCAAAGAAATAATCGCAATAAATACGCACGAATTGAATATGAGACTTCTGTTGTTGAGGATAATAATAAAGAGTTATCAATCAAGAATTTGTATCTTATATTAGGTTTGCTTGCCGTGATTTTGATAGCAGGAGGAATTCTGACTTATCGTTATATTGAAAATAAAAAAAGAGAACTTGCTCATCAGCAACAGCATCAAAAGGCAGAGGAGGAAATTTTTGAGTTATTAAAAGACTATCAAACAAAATTTAACGCAATAAAACTTAAGGAACAAAATAGGATTTCAAGGGAGCTGCACGATAGCGTATTGAATAAACTGTATGGCACTCGTCTTCAATTGGGTATTCTAAACAGTAGTGATGCTCTTG
This sequence comes from Flavobacterium sp., assembly GCF_028712645.1. Lineage (GTDB taxonomy): Bacteria > Bacteroidota > Bacteroidia > Flavobacteriales > Flavobacteriaceae > Flavobacterium. The sequence goes on from NZ_JAQTPQ010000059.1 coordinate 2,818, forward strand.
AAGTAAAGGAAAAACGCCTTGGTTATGTGGATTTATTGCAAGAAATTGAGCTAGAAATTAGAGACATTTCACACGATTTGCATACTGATGATATTGAAGATCATTGGGAGTATATTCATTTATTGAGTGACTTGATTCAGGAGAAAAATGAACTTGCAACAACACATTTTTCATTTTCTGATGAAAGTAATCTGAATTGGAATACCATTGATGGCTTGGTTAAAATTACTATTTTTAGAATTGTACAAGAAGCCTTGTCGAATGTTATTAAGTATTCCGAAGCTGCTATTTGCATCGTTACTTTGACCAAAAATGAAAACAATAAACTGCTACTGCTAATTGAAGATAATGGTGAAGGATTTGAAAGTACTACTCAAGAAAATGATGGTATTGGCTTGAAAAATATGCAAGAGCGAGCCCGATTGGCACAAGCTGAATTGACTATTGCAAGCAAATTAGGAGAAGGTACTAAAATAGAGGTTGTTTTTAATTGCCAATACTGAAAATAAAGTTTTTCATAGCTTTTTGAGGTATAATCAGTTTTTTAATATTTCAGCAATCACTTTATCGGTGTTGATTCCGAGGAGAGGACGTTGAAGATTTCGTATTCGCTTTAGTTAACTTTTTTGTGTATAGCTATTTCGGGACAATACAATTTCATTTCGATTATTTACTGATTTTGAAAAAGAAATAAAACTACCGAAAAAAAATTTTCTTTTCGGTAGTTTTAATTAAAAATTATTTTGCAATGAGGTGGTAAATAGTTATACCAGTGCCAGTAGTAACTGCCGTATAGCACAAAGTAGTGTCAGTAAGTTCTATTAGTCTCACATTGGAAAAGTTAAGGGGACTGGATTCATTCATATGTAGCATTTCTGCTCCGCCAGTAAAGAGCAATTTATCGTTCGAAAAATCGGAGGTCATAGTGTAGTTAAAAGCTGCCGAAGTTGATTTTTTTGTGGTGCTACCAGTGGTAAAGGAGGTTTGAGTTGTAATCACATTTAAACCACCGTTCATATTGAAGGTAATTTCTCCCCAGTCTTTATCTTCATATCCTGACCAACTTTGCAAACTACCCGGATCCCAATTCCAGTCTCTGGTAGTGGGAATACCATAAATAGCATCCATTACTGCACTATGTGGATAATTTATTCCAGCATATTCTACGGGGTCTGCTTTTTTTAATATCCATGTTTTACCATCGGCTCCATTAGTAAGCAAAGCCCATCGAGGGTCGGTGAATTGACTTAAATCGGGGGTCGTTATGGTTACGACTATTGGGGTTGCTTCGATAGAACCACCTTTGGTATAGGCGGTATAGTTTACAGTATAGTCACCTGCAAAATACAAATAAAGCGTTGCTATATTAGTGTTAAAAGTGGCTACAACCACCCCAGAAGAGTTGCTAACAGTCCAATACGGAATAATATCCGAATTATTGTTGGTCATCGTGAGAGTATTGCCTGTTAATGTGGCAGTATAGTCAAGCTTTGCTTGGGTATAGGTCATATCGGTACTTACTCTGTTTTCTACTGGCGTGCAGGAGAAAAGGAAACCAAAGAATAGTGCAACAGCACTAAATTGAAGGATACGTTTCATATATTTTATTTTTTTGTTAAACATTAATTTTAAATTACCAACCAGGGTTTTGAGAAATGCCACCAGCAGAAAGAAGAATTTGCGTTTGTGGTATGGCAAACCAGCCCAAGGTTTCAGAACGAAAGGATACGTTAAAACCTGTGTTTACATCGTTGGTACTGTCTGTTTTGTCTATAGCCGCTTTGGCAACTGCCAAACCTTGACGAAGTAAATCATAATAACGGTTTCCTTCCAAGGCAAGTTCCAAACGGCGTTCGTTTAGAATTATAGCTTTACTAACGGCAACACGGTGTGTTGTATCTCCAAAAGCACGATCACGTACTCTGTCTAAACAAGTTTGAGCAAATGCTGGGTTAGAAGTTAAGTTAAGTTCGGCAGCTAAAAGCAAAGCATCTGCAAAACGCAAGATGACAATATCCTCGTAATTATCTACTTGAAAATTGCCCCCATTGGCAGTAGTAATTCCCACGCCAGAGGTGTTATTTACGGGACAATATTTTTTCCAAGAATATCCAGTGTATTGGCGTTGAGATATGTTAGACGCATTAGGGTCGTATGTCAAACCTTCACCTACAAAGTCTATAAAAGAGGCTGCTTTTCGGGTATCACCAACTTCGTATGCTGCCACTAATGCTGGGTTTACGGTACCTCCGCCCCAACCGTTTGAATATACGCCTACACCACCACCACGAGGTGCAATATTTACAACAAAACGGTTACCATCGTGCAAATTCCAGTCTCCTTTTCCAATATTGTCATAACGTATGGCAAAAATATCTTCGGTGTTGCCCTCACCAGCGTAAATATGACTGGTAGAACTTGCTGCAGAGGCAACCCAAAGTTGTGAATAATCGGAAATTAAATCATGACCACTGTTATTAATCACATCATCGATATAGGTGGTAGCTTGTGCTTGGGTAACTACTCCAGCCAAATCGGGTTTGTTGTAATATCCTGTGTAAAACAAATATACTTTTGCCATATAGGTTTCGGCTGCCCATTTGGTAATACGACCGTATTTGGCGTTGTTAGGGGTAGAATAATTATCATTTTCTAAATTATCGACAGCAAATTTCAAATCGCTAGCAATCAGTTCATAAGTGGTAGCTGCATCAACTCTTGGGAGCGTGTTGTCTGTAGTCTTAATAGTGTGATCCAACGGGATAATATCTCCAAAAGTTCGAGCTAATTCAAAGTGGAAATAGGCTCTCAAAAATTTAGCTTCTGCTTCGTATTGTGTTCGTAGAGCAGTATCCGAACCCCAATTTACTTGATCAAGATGCTCTAATAAAATATTAGCACGGGCAATTCCCAAATAATTGGCTTTCCATACCGCATTATTAGTTTCTGAATTTGGTACAGTCTGGAATCTATCCCACTCATTAATACCTGTACCATCCTGTGATCCAAAACCTAGAAAACAGTTGTCGGATGCTATTTCAGAAGTTAAAAGCGATCCTCCATAAGCATCTCCTCCTTGTTGCAAGGCATCATATACAGCTACCAACCCTTGGAATGCTTCGGATGGTATTTTATAAAAATTTTCGGTAGTTGCTTCTGTAACTGGAGAGGTATCTAAAAAATCTTTGGAACATGAAGTTATAGTTAGTATAGCAGTTACTGCAAAAAGTTGTATGAATTTTTTCATTTCTTTTTATATTTTATAATTAACTTAAAAGTTTGCGTTTAGTCCAATCGTATAAACTCGAGGTTGTGGATAGTATCCTACATCTATTCCTTTTCCCCAGCCAGCATATCCATAGCCAACCTCTGGATCCATACCTTGGTATTTAGTAAAGGTAAACAGATTGTTTGCAGATACATAAAATCTTAATTTACTAAAAGCCATTGGTTTGTTTATCAATTTAGCAATATCACAACCTAATGTTATATTTTTAATTCTATAAAAACTACCATCTTGAAGGTATAAATCGGAAAAACGAGTGTAGTTTCCGTTAGCATCAGACAAGGCAGTTATCCGAGGAATAGTGTTTGACGTTCCTGGTCCTGTCCATCTGTTCAAAATAGCAGTGGTATTGCCCTGAAGAGCAAAAACGTTTTGGTTGCCCGATACTCCGTAGGTATAAATCGATATATCGAAGGCTTTGTATGCTGCTTCTAAATTTAAACCAAAGGTATATTTAGGATTTGGGTCGCCAATTTTGGTTTTATCGTTAAGATCAATTTTACCATCGCCGTTTAAATCTACAAATTTTACATCACCAGGTAATGCATTTGGTTGAATTTTAGTTCCACCCACAGAATAGGCATCCACTTCGGCTTGTGTTTGAAAAATTCCATCTGTTTGTAGTCCGTAGAAATAACCCATAGGTTGCCCCACTTGTACACGGTTTAATTCATCAAGACCATTGAATAAAATGCTACCATCTCCGTGTATAATTTGCTCAGCATTGGCTATTCGGGTCACTTCATTTTGGTTGTGCGAAATATTGGCACTAATGCCATACGTCCAATTTTTACCAACAATTCCTTTGTAATTTAAACCAAGCTCTACACCGCGGTTTCTTACATCGCCACCATTTACAAAAGGAGCGGCAAGACCAGTCGTTTCGGTTACAGGAGGTTGTACCAGCCAGTCTTTGGTGGTTTTGTTATAATAATCAAAAACTATATCCAAACCATTGAACAAACGGGCATCAAAACCATAATCTATTTGTTCGGAGGTTTCCCATTTCAAATCAGGGTTAGAGCTGGAGTCAGATACTCCGCCAGGGGTTAAAGGTTGGCTGGCTCCATTGCCAAATTGATAATTTTTGTCGTAAGTAGAAATAGTAGAAGAATAGGCAAATTGTTTAGAAAATTGGTCATTACCATTTTGCCCCCAACTAGCTCTTAATTTCAAGTTGTTCAGCACGTTGTTTTCTGGAAAGAATGATTCTTTGTCCACATTCCAACCCAAAGAAGCTGCTGGAAAAATTGCATATTTGTTATTGGGGCCAAATTCTGACGATCCATCTCTACGAACTGAAGCTGAGAGCAAATATTTGTTATTATAATCGTAGAACATACGTCCAAAACTGGATAAAGAGGTATAAGTATAAGGGCTTCCAGAGATAACTGGTGCTGTAGCTGCTGTACCGTCATATACGGTATTAGACAAATAAGCGTACTGAAATCCATCTCTTTTTAGATTAAAACCTTTTCCTTCTAGCCTTTCCGATTTTTTTTCTTTGGCAGAAGTACCTATCAAAACATCAAAATGATGGATATTTTTTATGTTAAATTTGTAGTTTAAGGTATTTTCAAAACTCCAGCCAATACCCTTGTTGCTGTTTTGGGTTACGCTGGAAACCGTGTTTATGTTGTTGGACGAAAGGGTGTAAATAGGATTGTAAGAACGATAGCCACTATCGGAAATGTCCACTCCAAAGCTGGATTTAAAAGTAAGTCCTTCTGTCAATTTTAATTCGGCAAAAATATTAGCAACATAACGGTTGGTTTTAGTTTCATTAAAATTGTTGTAATACAGTGCTGCCAAAGGATTTACACGATCGACTGATATAATAGAGCGTGCAAAAGTGCCATCGGCATTGTAGGGAACATCTATTGGGGCAGCTTGCAAAAATCCTCGAACACTATTGCCATATATACCACCATCTGCAATCCCTCTGGAATTGATGTTGGCAAACGAAAAGTTTTCGCCAATTTTCAAACGGTCAGCAATTACGTCCATAGCACTATTTACAGTGAAAGTAAGACGTCTGTAATTGGACTGGTTGGCAAGACTACTACCTATAAGACCTTCTTGTCCATAGTATGAAAATCCAGTGGCAATGCTCGATCTCTTATCGCCTCCTGTCATCATAACAGAATGATTTTGTTTTATAGCTCCGTCTTTGAACATATCTTTTTGCCAATCATTGTTTGGTAAATCAGCAGCTATAGCTGACGGATACAACGGCGCTAAACCAGAATTTACTCTCCCCTCATCGGTTAAATGAGTATATTCTTGAGTATTTAATAAATCTAATCGCTTGGCAACTTTTTGAATTCCTGTGTAGCTGTCAAAAGTTACATTCATTACACCTTCTTTCCCTTTTTTAGTAGTTACTAAAACTACACCATTTGCCGCTCTTGCTCCATAAATAGAGGCTGCTGAGGCATCTTTCAAGACGTCAACTCTTTCTATTACTGATGGGTCAAGGTAACCAATGCCATTATCGATAGGGACGCCATCTACTACATACAGTGGATCTCTGTTTCCTATGGTTCCAGCTCCACGAATTTCTATTTTCATTCCTGCACCTGGTTGTCCAGATGTAGAGGTAATGTTTACCCCTGAAGTTTGACCTTGAAGAGCATTCAAAACATCTATACTAGCTACATTTCGAATGTCTTTGCCCGAAACGATAGAGGTTGAAGCAGTAGAAACTTTTTTCTTTTGAGTTCCATAACCTATTACTACAACTTCATTAAGATCATTAGTCTCTGGCTGCAGAGTAACATTGATTACGGTACTGTTGTTGATTGGAATACGTTGTGTTTTATAGCCCACATAACTGAATTTCAATACTCCATCCGATTTTGCGACGATTGTATAATTTCCTTCAAAATCAGTTATAGCCCCATTATTTGTACCTTCTAAAAGTAAACTTGCTCCAGGAATTGGCATTCCATTTTCATCTGTTACTTTACCTTTTACAGTAATTTCATTAATACTAATTTCTGATATTTTTTTACTTGCCTCTGCTTTATTCCCCGCATCTTGAATGTTTTCCTTTTGCAAAACAATTTGGTTGCTTACTTCAGAAAACCCAATATTTAATGGGGTTAAAATTCGATTGAGAATATTTAATAAGGATTCATTATTGGCAACTATGCTCACTTTTTCGTCTAATTTATCCATTCTGGAATTATACGAGAATTTGACATGTGCAGACTCTTCAAGCTTGGTTAAAGCATTGTCTAAGCCAATATTAGTAACGTTGATCGTCACCTTCGTATTTAGTTTTCCTTGTCCATTGACACTGTTCGCCATAGTGACCGTAGAAAATACTAATGCTAACACAAATTGGAAAAATGTTATTTTCATGATTCGAATGAGTAATAGTTGTTTAACAACAGGTTTTTTCATAATTTTGGTTTGTTTTAATTAATACTATTTAGTTGGGTATTCTAGAAACAACACAAATCACTCTTTACAGAGAGCAATTTGATTTCTTTAGGCGTCGAATATGTTACAGCATTTCGACGCTTTTTTGTAAATTTCTTTTTTACATAGGCAAATCAGGTTTAGTTACATCCATTTGATAATATAATAATTTGGTTACCGTTCATTACATAATTGGAATCATTACCAATAGATTTACAAATGATTTTTAGTTTTTCAGGTAGTGGTTGATCACTAAGAGAGGTTGTGAGGTGGCAGTCTTTTAATTTTTCTCTAGGAAAATCAATGTTCACTAAATAGGCTTGCTCAATGGTTTTGAAGATTTGGGATACAGGAATATCTGTAAATTCAAAACTTAACTGCTCAATATTACTACTTACGGTATGAGCTATAGATTCGTCTTGCGTAATATCTGTGATTTTATTAAAAGTAAGATTTTGGCGTACGAATCGCAAAGCTTGATTTGGCAGTAAAGCAACTTCCTGATCTTTTGAATTTCTAATTAATTGATTAGATCTCACTTTTACTATGCCAGTTCGAACAAGCACCTCTATATTTTGCTCATTAGCGTATGCTTTTATTCTGAAGCTGGTTCCAACAACTTTTGTGACTATTTCATTTGCGAACACAAAAAAGGGTTTTTTCGGGTTCTTGCTAATTTCAAAAAAGCCTTCACCTGACAGATATACTTTTCTTTCGTTTCCAACAAAGATTTTAGGGTAACTAAGCTTGCTATTTGGTTGAAGTAAGACGGAGCTACCATCAGATAAGGTTATAATTTGTGGCTTGTTTGAATTATTTGTTTGTTCTACAAGTCCTTCCGCGTTTTCATTGATAAGCTCATCGTAATTTATTATAGGGTTTTTAGAAATAAAATAATTATTGTAAATCAAACTCGACAATAGGCCAAAAAGTAAAACTGATGCGACTCCCCTTAACCAATAATTTTGCCACAGTTTTGCTACAGGTCTTTGGGTTGTTTTTTCGACTACTTCCTTGTTATCTATTTTCATCCAAGTAGATTCCAACGCAGTTTCAATAGCGGTTTGAGACAAATTATCGTCGGAAACTTTCATAGCTAATAACCATAGTCGTGCTTCCTCAACTAACTTGGCACGTTTGGGATTTTCTAAAGTCCATTCTTCCCAACCTTGTTGATCATCCTTTGATCTTACCCACAATTGGAATGATGTATCGGCTAAGAAATCTTCTATTTCTGTATAATTGTTACGTTGTCGCATTAAAAAAGGATTACTCTATTATAGAGGACTGTTTTTTTATTACATACTCATTAAATCGCAACTTTTTTTTTGATTTACTAAAAAAAACTACTAAAAAATAAAAATAATGACAAAGTGGGTAGAATAGTGTCTTTCCATTCTTTACGAAGGTTCAATAAAGTTCGATGTAGTAAATTGTTGGCTGATTGATAATTAATATGAAGCATTTCGGAAATTTGTTCTACAGAAAGTCCTTGGTGATAGCGAAGATATAAAGCTTCTTTTTGACGTGTAGGCAAGTCATTCAATAGTTTATTGAGACGGGATACTTTAGTGGTGGTGGCCTCATCTAAAATAAGCTGATGCTCAATGGAAAATTCAAATAGAAATTTAATCGAATCCATTGAAGTGGTTTGGCGAAAAATATGATCCCGTTCTTGTAATCGTGCAATGCGCTTACGAACACAAGATAATAGATAGGCTTTTACTACGACGGAATCATTTAAGGATTGTCTATAAACCCAAATATCTGTAAATACATCTTGCACGCAATCTTGTACCTTTTCGGTACAAGGTGAAAATAAATTTCCATATTGGACTAAATTTCCATAATATTTTTTAAAAAGTAAAGAAAAAGCTTTTTCATCACCTTCTTTTAGATTACTCCAAAGAGTGGAATCATTAATCGTATCGGTATATTGGATTTGGTTTTTCAAAATTTAATGGGATTAAATGTTGTTTTTTGACAAATAAAAAATTTATGATTAATGATTTTGTGTTAAAAAAAAGAATTATAAATGACGTTTCATAGCTAGTGCCATACTATAATACTCGAGATTGTTGCGGAATCATATTTGGAAAGCATTTCTGTCAAAATGGTGACTGCTATGATTAAATAAAGGCTCTTTTTTTCTCTTTTTATTATTTTTTACATCCTTATGGTTAATTTGACTACAATACTAAAACTTTTTTCCATATTAACAAAATATTATGGTTAAAAATTTATAATTGAAAATTTATTGGAAATATTATTATGTATATAATAAAAATGAGTTACTTTCGGATTGTGTTTGCAGTGTAAACACATTGGAGTTTTATTTAATTGGCAATTAATTGCTTGAATTTGTTAAAAATTTAAAATACAGATTAAAAAAAACAGAGTTGTTTGATTGTTATTAAGTTGTGTTTAAAAAAAAACACTATGATTTAGCTTTGGGGTGTTTTTTAAAAAATTACCTATTTTTATGCAAATTTTGTTTTGTTATGGTTAATAAAGAATCAGGTGAAAGAATGGAGGACACTTCGGTTATGGATGCGTTTAGTATTGATTGTGTAATATTTGGTTTTGATAACGGAATTCTTGAAGTGCTTTTAGTACAGCACGGCGAAGGAATAAGTAAAGGGAAATGGGGTCTTCCTGGTGGTTGGATTAGAAAAAAAGAAAGTGTAGATAATGCCGCACATCGACTATTAGGAGAGCTTACAGGATTAGATAATATATATTTAGAGCAGTTGAAGGCTTTTGGAGAACCTGATCGTTTTCCATTAAGGAGGGTTATAACCATTGGTTATTATGCTTTATTGAAACGAGAAGACTTTAATGTAAAAGCTGGTTTTACAGCTTCGGATGCAAAGTGGTATAAAATTAATGATATTCCAGATTTAATTTATGATCACAATGAAATTTTAGCTTTTGGCCTAAAAAAATTACAGGCTCGAGTTTTAAAGACTCCAATAGGCTTCAATCTTTTACCCGAAAAATTTACGTTGTTGCAGCTAATGCAACTCTATGAAGAGATTTTAGGTATAGAGATGGATAAATCGAATTTCCGCAGAAAAATATTGCATATGAAGTTATTGCTTGCTCTGGATGAAAAACAGCAAGATGTTTCTCATAGAGCGGCAAAGTTGTATAAATTTGATTCTGATATTTATGAAAAACTTACTCAAAAAGGATTTAATTTTGAGTTTTGAAATCCCCAAGGTTTTACATTTTGATGAATAAAAAAGTGATATCGGGTTATTAAATAGATTTATGCGGTGGTGCAAATTGTTTAAAACAATTTTTTTAGAAGTTTAATTGTAAAAATGCTTGAAAGTCTTGTAATCATTGTATCTTTTGTTATAAACATAAATAGTGTTATCATCACATTTTAACTTCTTTAAAAAGAACTTCTCGAAGCGAATTACACTTGGCAAACAAGTAAAAAAGCATATTTATCAGATGGTCTTTTGTTTTGAATCTCTTTAAATATCTATCAGAATCACTCCTTATTTACTCCTCTTTTACTATTTTATCGTCAATTAAAGGTATTGTGAAACAATATTGTCACTTTTGTTAACACCATCTGTGATGGCTTTATTCATTTCAGCAGAATTTTTGACATCCGAAATAACGCTATTTTTTTTATAGTCTCATTCCTTGAACTTATTTTGTCTATCTTTGCCCTTTGAAATTTTTACACCAGTAGGAAATCTCATAATACCATAGTAAATAACTACAGAACCGTTATTAACTGTCGCTTTACAATACATTGCTTTCTTTTTTACTAAGATAGCAAACTGTACAAAATTGTAGCAAAAAGTGCTTAACAATTAGCATATTTTGTCAATAGCAACCGTTAAGTACTTTTTGTAAAACAATATAAAACACTAGGGAACTTAACGAATTTTGAAACATTTGTTGAATTTGCATGACTTAAGGCTCGTACAGTTCCCGCTACTAAGCAATCCATTCTGAAAAGAGTGGCTTTTTGTTATTAGTATAAAGAACAATAATATGGAACATAAAGCAGGTTTTGTAAATATCATCGGAAATCCAAACGTAGGGAAATCAACCTTAATGAATGCCTTCGTTGGCGAAAGATTATCCATCATCACGTCAAAAGCACAAACCACCCGTCATCGAATTTTGGGGATTGTAAACGGCGAAGATTTTCAATTAATCTTGTCCGATACTCCAGGAATTATCAAGCCCGCTTATGAAATGCAGGAATCGATGATGAACTTCGTGAAATCCGCTTTTGAAGATGCCGATATTTTGATTTATATGGTCGAAATTGGCGAACAAGAGTTGAAAGACGAAGCTTTTTTCAATAAAATCATCCATTCCAAGATTCCAGTTTTGTTGTTATTGAACAAAATTGACAATTCTAATCAAGAGCAATTAGAAACCCAAGTTGCTTTTTGGACAGAGAAAGTTCCCAATGCCGAGATTTATCCAATATCCGCTTTGCAGAATTTTAATGTTCCCGAAGTTTTTCAAAGAATAATTGAATTGTTGCCGGAATCTCCAGCTTATTATCCAAAAGATCAATTAACCGACAAACCAGAGCGTTTCTTCGTAAACGAAACCATTCGCGAGAAAATCTTGTTGAATTACAGCAAAGAAATCCCGTATGCGGTTGAAATCGTAACCGAAGAATTCTTTGAAGACGAAAACATTATCCGAATTCGTTCGCTGATTATGGTGGAACGCGAAACCCAAAAAGGAATCATTATTGGTCACAAAGGTGCCGCCTTGAAACAAGTTGGAATGGATGCTCGTGCTGATTTAGAGAAGTTTTTTGGCAAACAAATTCACATCGAATTGTACGTGAAAGTCAACAAAAACTGGAGAAGCAATGCGAATATGTTGAAAAGGTTTGGGTATAATCAGTAGGGAAATTTTAGATGTTTAATTTATGCGACACATTATTAGTTGCGATATTTATTTAACAAAAGAAGCCAGTATTTAATTACTGGCTTCTTTTTTGTGAGATTAATAGCTTTTTTAGTCTTTGGATTGTTATCCTAAAATCACATCTTGTTTCATAATATCGTTGTTTAATGTTTTTCTTTTTAATACTTCAAATTTAGTACCGAAATTTCGATTTGCCAAATAAATGGTGTTAATGTTTTTTAACTTACCTTTAAATCGTTTCCTGAAAGAAATTTCTTTATCGTTATACAATCTTTTGATAGGAAGTCTTTTACAAAAACTTTGTTTAATCCCGATAAAGAATGTTTTGCAATAATTGTTAAACGTATAAAAGAAGATTCGTCTGTCCAGTCTTTTTCTAAATCATCAGTAGTTCTTATCCTCATTGCGTGTAAATTATGAGTGTCTTTCTCATTGTCACAAGGTATATATGCTGAAAAGTTGTCTTTAAGAGTAATATCCTTGCCTATTAAATTTCTACCGTTAAAATCCCCAACAGGTTTATAAAAAGTAGGTTCCATACGAACATCAAAGATTTCAGAATCAGTTTTATTTATAAATTTAAATAAATAATTTGTCTCTCCCCCATATTCTATTTTGCTTATATAATTTGAAATTTCAATAACAGGTCGTTTCTTTTTTAAATATAGCATCAAGAACATATAGGAAGCTATTAATCCAGATATGATACCAAGAACTAAACTGATAATAAGAGTTTCCATATTTTTTTGTCAAATATATGTAATTAGTTTAATATGATAATTTATTTTTTTGATGTTACAACTTGTTGTTTAGTAAGGTAATTAGAAAATGACTCCAACAAAATACTACTACTCCAAAATCTCCAAGAACTTTCCTTCCAATTCATTCATTTGTCCATTGCCTTTGAATCGGATTTGTTTGGCGATGAAATAAAGCAAAAACCAAACGATAACCATTAGCAACATAACGATTAAATCCATTGTGGTCGGTTGTTTCAAGACGTAATTGGAGTAAGCGATGGCACTGAAAATGATAAAAATTCCCGCTACCATAAAATGCAGGAACATAAAAAGTGTCCATAAAGTGCCATCAGGACCAAATAGTCCACGGATATGAGTACCACCATCTTCTTTTGATTCCAATTCCAAATGCAAATGGGGCGACCAATATTCCTTTTTGGCATCAGGCATATTCATCCAAATATGATTGTGATTGATTTTTAGATGACAATCTTCGGTACAATTGATTTTAAAATTTTCGAATTTTTGGAGCACTGAATCTGTGTTTTCTTCAATGTCTTTATAAAAACGGAGGCGAAGTCTAATTTCATT